>JACQYM010000035.1 GCA_016208225.1 Deltaproteobacteria bacterium
ATGCAGGAAGGGTATGATGGCAGCGGCCTGGGACTACTGTTGCGGGGACTGAAGTTCGCAGACTACAGTTATAAGGCGGGTGATCCCGTCCTGTCCGCAATTGCCCACACGGAAGGGGCCATGCACCGCCTGAATGCCTTTATGCAGGAGCATGGGTTTGAAATGAAATATGACCATGAATTTGATGTCGATCTGGCCAGGATCGAGTCAAAGGACAGATTTAAATATATTCTGCGGGTCTATCGGAAACCGGCGGCCTGGGAAACCATGACCGTTGCCCAGATCGAGCATGCCATGATGCTGATCCGCCTGGCCCTGCGCAAGGACGGGGAAGAGCACAACAACGATCTGACCATTTTCTCCTTCTGGCCCGACGTGGTCATGATCAAGGAAGTGGGCTGGCCGCTCGGCGTGGGCGAGGCCCTCGGCCTGGACAGCCATCGCATCAAATCCCGGGTCTGCATGGCCCAGGGCCGGCAGAACACCAACTGGGGCATCAACCTCTATGCCTGCCATCCCTTCTTTATCCAGGGCATCGCCACCATGACCAACGGTGAGAACACCGCCTTTATCCCGATCAAGGACTGGCTCACCGGCAAGGGATTTCCCGGCTATATCGGCTACCAGTCGGACAGCGAGGTGTTCACCCACATTCTGCACTATGTGGTGAAACAGCTGAAACTGCCCCTTGAGGCCTATAAACATGTTATCACCCCCCTGAAAACCCAGGAGCTGAAGGAGCATCCCCAGGGAGATTTTCTCCTCGGCCTGCGTGATGCCTGTCGCCGCCTGATCATTGACGGCCCCAATGCGGTCATCGGCACCCTGCCTGACGAGACCTGTCTGCTGGTCATGGACGCCAAGAAGATGCGTCCGGCCACCATCGGCGGCAAACCCGGCGAGTGGGCCATTGCTTCAGAGATGTGCGGCGTGGACGCCATGATTCCGGACCGGGATCCGTCCCTTGATTTTCAACCGATGCGTCAACATACAGTTATTGTTCCTCCCGACCGACAGGAGTTTAAGATATGGTCTCAATTCGATCAATTCCCTCTACCCCAAGCAGCTTAACCACCGGGGACCTGCCCTGGATCATCGAGCACCGGGAAGACCGCTGCACCCTTTGCGGACGGTGCACGGCGGTATGCCCGGTCTATGCCATCAAGCTGACCTATATGCGGCAGCGCATGCCGCGCCTGGTGCTGACTTCCAATGAGCGCCGCAGCTCATTCCGCACCTTTGTCGGCATCCGGCAGAAGACCGAGATCGCCAACAAATGCATCGGCTGCGGCACCTGCGCCATGGTGTGCCCCAATTCGGCCATCAAGCCGGTGCCCAACCCCATGGCCGACCGCTTCCGTTTTCAGAGCACGGTGGGCGGCGAGCCGGTGAAACGCGGCGGCCGCAGGAACGACCCGGCCCCCGGCCTGCTGGACAAGATCATCTTCAACCGCATTTCCATGCTCACCGACCCGGCGCTCGATGCCGGCCGGCATGAGTTTTTCCTCAACACCCTGCTCGGCCGGGTGCTCTCCCCCGAGGAGTACATCCGCCGGAAAACGGCAGGGGAGTGGATCCCGCCGGTACGTGAGATCTTCCCCTTTATCATCGGCTCCATGTCGTTCGGGGCGCTTTCGCCCAACATGTGGCTCGGCCTGCTGCAGGGCGTGGCTTACTGCAACGAGGTGCTCGGCATTCCGGTGGTCATGGCCACCGGCGAGGGCGGCTGCCCGCCGTGGGTGCTCAAAAGCCCGTTTTTGAAACCTCATGTGGTTCAAGGTGAGCAAGCTCATCGCCCGGCTGCGCGGCGTGCCCGAGGGCGTTGACCTGCCCTCGCCGCCGGTGCATCAGACCCTCTACTCCATCGAGGAGTCGGTCATGAAGATGATCCAGACCATGTCCATGGCCTGGAACTTCCGGGTACCGGTCTATCCGAAGATTTCCGGCTCCAACTCCGCCAAATCGGTACTGAACAATCTGGTGCGCAACCCCTATGCCGCGGGACTCCTGATCGACGGCATCGACGGCGGCACCGGCGCGGCCTACAATGTCAGCATGGACACCATGGGCCATCCCATCGCCTCCAACGTCAGGGATTGCTACCTTGATCTGTGCGCTCAGGGCAAACAGAACGAGATCCCGATCTTTGCCGCCGGCGGGGTGGGCAAAACCGGCAACGTCACCCAGAACGGCATGGCGCTCATCATGCTCGGCGCCAGCGGCGTGCACATGGGCAAATACATGATGCAGGCGGCGGCCGGTTGTCTGGGCAGCGAACAGAACCGCTGCAACGTCTGCAACATCGGCATCTGCCCCAAGGGCATCACCAGCCAGAATCCGAAACTGTACCGCCGGCTCGATCCCGATCAGGTGGCGCAGCGGGTGGTTGATACCTTTATGGCGATCCGCACCGAGATGAAGAAGATCATGGCGCCCCTCGGCCGCTCGCAGAGTCTGCCCATCGGCATGTCGGATGCCATCGGCATCAGTGATGAGTCTGCCGCCAACCGGCTGCGGATCAACTACGTCTGTTGATGATAAAGGCAGGCACAAGGCAGAAGGCAATAGGCACAAGGCGGAAAACACCGAAGGCCGGAAAAGAGATAAGAATGCGGGGCAAGGCGCGACCTGCCCCGTTCCTCCCGGAGAAAAAGAAGTGACTGAAGCAATTACCATCAAAGGACTGGATGAGAACGGCAACCGGATCAGTTCCAAGGATTTTGAAGAACTGGTGCAGGGGGCCTTCAAGAAATCAAATAATCTCATCCTCGAAACATACGGCCAGCATAATGTCGGCGGACGTCTGAACCCCAAGGGCGGCAGACTGGAGATCCGCATCAAGGGACCGGCCGGTCAGCGGCTCGGCTGCATGGGTATGCCCGGCACCACCATCACCTGCCATGGCTCGGCCTCGGATGACGTGGGATATCTCAATATCGGCGCCGACATTATCGTGATGGGTGATGCCACCAACGGCGTCTGCAACGCCATGGCCGAGGGCCGGGTGATGATCGGCGGCTCCATCGGCTCCCGCGGCCTCACCATGACCAAGTGGAACCCCGAGTACCAGAGGCCGCAGCTGTGGGTGCTCGGCTCGGTGGGCGATACCTTCGCCGAGTTCAACTGCGGCGGCATCGCCGTGGTCTGCGGGGTCAACCCGAAAAACCCGGAGAATGTGCTCGGCTACCGGCCCTGCGTCGGCATGGTGGGCGGCTCCATTTATTATCGGGGCCAGACCGACCAGTCGTATGCCCGCGGCAACGTCATGGCGGTATTGCCCAACGATACGCAGTGGCAATGGCTGCTTGACCGGCTGCCCGGGTATCTCCAGTCCATCGGCCGCATGGAGCTGCTGGACATGCTCTCCGTGCGCGAAGAGTGGAAGATGCTTGACTCCATCCCGCCGCAGGACAGGGCCCTGATGTTTTCCGGACCCATGCCCATGCATGAGTTCCGCAGGAATATCTGGGACAATGCCTTTGGCGGCGATCCCCTCCGGGATCTCGCCCCGGGCCTCGACCGGTCGCCCATCGGTCTGATTGAGACGGGCGATCTCCGGCGGCGCAAGCCGTTCTGGGCCAACCAGGAATCCGCCGCGCCCTGCGCCTACTACTGCCCGGTACACATCCCGACCATCGACCGGCTGCGCATGATGCGGGAAGGCCGGGAGAAAGACGCCTATGAACTGGTGCTGGAGTATACCCCGTTTCCTGCTTCGGTGTGCGGTTCCATCTGCCCCAATCTCTGCATGCAGAATTGTTCCCGCCAGATGGTTGATGAGAGTATTGACGTGGCCATGCTCGGCCGGGCGGTCAAGGATTTTCCCGCGCCGGCCGTGGCTGAGCCGCTGGGCAAGAAGGTTGCCATCATCGGCGGCGGCCCGGGCGGCATGAATGCCGCCTGGCAGCTGGCCCTGCGCGGCGTCGAGGCCCATATCTTCGAGCGCGACGACAAACTGGGCGGCAAGCTGGCCCAGGTGATCCCCTGGGAGAGGCTGCCCAGGGCCATCTGGGATGCGGAAGTCAAGCGTTTCATGGATACCCCCAATATTCATGTTCATTTCGGCGTCAACATGACCAAGGACAAGTTCGCCGAGTTGAACAGTGAATTCGACTATATGATTGTGGCGGTCGGCACCCATGAGCCGCGACGCATTCCCTTCCCCGGTCATGAACGGGTGCTGACGGCCCTTGATTTTCTCAAGGCGGCCAAGAGTGATGCGCCGCCGGCGGTGGGTAAGCAGGTGGTGATCATCGGCGCCGGCAATGTCGGCTGTGATGTGGCCTGTGAATGCTATCGCCTAGGCGCCCAGGAGGTGACCCTGGTCGATATCCAGAAACCGCTGGCCTTCGGCAAAGAGAAAAAGGCGGCTGAGGCCCTTGGCGCCAAATTCAAATGGCCGGTCTCCACCAAGGAGGTCACCGACCAGGGACTCATTGATGCGGCGGACGAGCTGATTCCGGCCCAGACCGTGATTATTTCCATTGGCGATGTGCCGGCCCTGAAGTTCCTGCCGGACAGCGTGGAGGTGGTCAAGGTGGGCGGCGCCGGCTGGATCAAGACCAACGAGGCGTGCCGCACCGCTGATCCGAAAATCTATGCCGTCGGCGATGTGGAGCGGCCGGGACTTGCCACCAATGCCCTGGGCCATGGCAAGAATGCGGCCCATGCCATTATCGCCGAGATCAAGGGCGAGGAGTGGAAACCGTTCACCAAACAGGTCATCAACCTGCAGAACCTCAACCCGGCCCACTATGAGCCGGAAACGTGTCCCGGCATTCATTCGGACATCCACGAAGCGGATCGCTGCATGAGCTGCGGCACCTGCCGCGACTGCCATATGTGCGAGACCATATGCCCCACCGGCGCCATCACCCGCGAAAAGCTCGGGGAAAAAGATTACCGGTATGTTTCCGACGATGAAAAGTGCATTGCCTGCGGCTTCTGCGCCAATACCTGCCCCTGCGGGGTGTGGCTGATGCGGCCGTTTTAACGGTCCAGATTACCTGATTCCCTTTTTTGCAACAAAAAACCGGGTGTCCATCGAGGATGCCCGGTTTTTTTTGTTTACCCACGCAAAAATGAAGGGTTGTCTGATCCGGAGTGGCCTGCACCGGGAAATGGGTTTCAGGAATGTTAACCTGCGGTCTTGCTGGAACAGTTGCGATTGCCGAGTGATATCATTGAAAATTTCTCAAGCTTTCGGTAGGCTGATCTCCAATTTTATGGTGTTTTTGCTTGATTAAGAAACTTATAATTATATGTGATTACCACTGATTTTCAGCCAGTTCAGGGTTAATGTTCGCTGTTCGGATTATAGGCTGTGTTTACGGTTTACGGTCACCGGTTTACGGTTAGGAAACGCATTGAACCGTTTACTGTAAACCGGCATTTGTAAACTCTTCGTGATTGCAGCCGTAGGTCGGGTTAGGCGTGCCCTATCGCCGTAACCCGACATGAATTAGCGTGGCACCGGCTTTTTGTTTTTAGACGAAAGGCCTCTTTTGTCGGGTTACGCGATACACCCGCTAACCCGACCTACGCTCTGAAAATGGACAAGATCAAAAATCCCTTCTCCCCCGGTGCGGGATCCCCGCCGCCGGAACTTGCCGGCCGCGATGGTGTTTTGGAACAAGCCCGCGTATTGCTGGGCCGAGTACGCGCCAAACGACCGGAAAAGAGCCTCTTGCTCACCGGACTGCGCGGGGTGGGGAAGACCGTGCTGCTGAATGAAATGGAACGGATGGCACAAGACACAGGCTATCGCAGCATGCTGGTCGAGGCGCATGAGGGAAAGTTGTTGGCCGTATTGCTGGCACCCCACCTGCGCCGGCTGTTGTTCGATCTGCACCGGATCGCCGGGGTTGGTGACAAAGTGCGGCGCAGTCTTGCGGTGCTTAAAAGTTTTGTCGGCGCAATCAAGATCACCGTTGGCGAGTTCGACATCGGTCTGGATATTGAGCCGGAGTCGGGCGCTGCCGACAGCGGTGATCTCGAGGTCGATCTCCCCAGCCTTTTCATGGCAGTGGGCGAGGCAGCGCAGGAGCGCGGTGCAGCCGTCGCTCTCCTGATCGACGAAATCCAATATTTCAGTTCGTCTGAACTGAGCGCCCTGATCATGGCCATGCACAAAATGCAGCAGCGGCAGCTCCCCGTGGTACTGATCGGCGCCGGTTTGCCAATCTTGCCGGGTCTGGCCGGGGAATCGAAATCCTATGCCGAGCGCTTATTCAGCTTTCCTGAGGTTGGTCCGTTGACGGAACCGGATGCCATCAAGGCTCTCCAGGATCCGGTTAAGCTGGCGGGGGAAGCGTTTGAGCAGGCCGCGCTGCATGAGATTTTCCGGCTGACGCGGGGCTACCCCTATTTCCTCCAGGAGTGGGGCTACCAGGCATGGAATCACGCCAGCGTTTCGCCGATCACTCTGCAGGTGGTTCAGGAGGCCAGCAAGCTGGTTGCCAGGCGATTGGACGAGAACTTCTTCCGGGTTCGGTTCGACCGGTTAACCCCGCGGGAAAAGAAGTTTCTGCGGGCCATGGCCGAGCTTGGCGCAGGTCCATACCGTACGGGTGACATTGCCGACAAGCTGCAGGTAAAGATCAGCACGCTGGGGCCGCTGCGTGCCGGTTTGATCAAGAAGGGGATGGTATACAGCCCATCTTATGGCGATCTGGCCTTCACGGTTCCGCTTTTCGACGAGTTCATGCGGCGTGCCATGCCGAGATTAGAGACTTGCTGATGCTGCCATCGACCGGATCGCCAAGAAGGCCCTGGCCCCCGTGGTCGCGTTGTTCGGGATCATCTGCTATATACGATCAAGATTTGAAACAGAATACGGGAGTGCAATCACCACCCATGTGAACCGCACTCCGACCACGCCGGCGCTGTTCTCGATGCCGGGCTCATTGCAATGGGATCACTATTGCAAAATTTTTGTCTTCAAAGTGGTCAGATTGCTATCGAAACTCGATTGCCGGTAACCAGGCAAGCTGCCGTTTAATTGCTTGATTGTTCTTGCCTGTCCTTTCTGGCTGTCTCTGCACCTTTTGGAAGTTTACCCCCCCAATGGGTTCACAAGTCTGTTCACGTTAAAATGTTTAAACAATGTTGAAATATTGTTTTCAAGGTGTTACATTTAAAAGTGTAGACAATGTTTAAACTTTAAATGAGAGGTGAATTATGCTCATGACAATTAAAAAATGGGGTAACAGTTTAGCAACGAGGATCCCGAAAGCCGTCGCTGAATCCGTCGACCTTCGTCTTGACCAAGAAGTTGATGTTGAGGCCGTTAACGGAAAAATTATTATCACGCCAATTGCGAAAAAAAAGGAATATAAACTCGAAGAACTGCTTGGACAGTGTAAACCGAGCTCAATGAAACTCTCCAAAGAGGATCAAGAATGGCTGAACACTGACCCTGTTGGTAGGGAAACCTGGTAATGGTTAAGAAAAAGTATATACCAGAACGTGGCGATGTTATATGGACAAATTTTGATCCTGCGGCCGGGCATGAGCAATTGGGTAAAAGGCCTGCTCTGGTACTTTCTCCAAGTCCTTTCAATAAAAAAATTATGCTGGCTTTGGTTGCACCGATTACAAGCAGGGTTAGAGGCCATGGTTTTGAGGTTCCCCTTAATGGCAAGAAGGTCCAAGGCGTTGTGTTATGTCAACAAGTGAAAATGATCGATTTTATAGAAAGAGGGGTTCAGTTTGCCGAAAAAGCCCCGCAACATGTAATTGGCGACGCGTTGGCAAGAGTCAGGGCGATTGTTAGCGAAGATGTTTAGTATTAGAGCAAATTTCGGGAGATGCAGCCCCTTGCTTTCCATCTTTCACAATATTCTGAAAGTGCGCATGGAATTTTACGAAGCAAAAAAAGTACTCAGTTCAGAGCGTCCTGATCAGGAAGAAGGTTAACTTTGCTGTACCCTTGTCAGGCATTTTCCTTGCCATGACAAATCTCAATTATAGAGGTCCTTAAAAGCAAAATTTTTAGCCGGTAAAAAAGCTGGATAAAAACAGCCTGAGTGATATTATCTGTTTAAATCGCTGGATATAATTTTTTCAGACTCCAAATGGTCGTTAAACTCTGCGTCTTTTAGGATGTCTACTATGGTTAGATGTTTAGATGGAAACTGAAAATATTGCTCTTGAAGAATTAAAATTGGTTCAATCTATAATCCACAACCAAGAACAAATGAGAATCAAGGTTGTTGGTTGGTGTATAGCTACAGTATCGGCAATATCCGTGGCATTCTTATCACAAAAACTTGAGTTGCCACCGAGGCTATATTTTGCTCTGTCTTTGGCAATCATTTTGATATTTTTATGGCTTGATACAGTCCATAGGGTAGCTGTGGATAGGGCAATCATAAGATCAGGCGAAATTGAGAGCTTCTTCAGAAAAGAAATTGAGTATGATGGTCCAAAAATCGGAAAAAGCATAGCTGTGAAAAACGGCATTCCTTATCAAATACGGTCTCTTAAAAATGTAAGAGTTTATGGGCCATATTTGGCCTTGTGCTTTGCAGTTTTTTGTATGTATCTGATCAAGAACCTCTAACCAACTCATGGAGAGTGACAGGCAAGGATCTCGGCCCGCCCTCATGAGCGGCGTTCGGTAAAAAGGATGATTAAGAAAGAAAGTCCAGAAGGTCAAATATTCCTTGTACTGTGGCGATCCATCCTCGACATGGCTGGCCCAATAGCAGAATATTATCGCTGGATACTGACAGGCGTTACTGCAATTTTGGCACTCATCGTTGCTAACCTTAATTCCTTATTGCAAGCAGTTGAGAAGGGATATTTGAAAGCAGCAATTATACTTTTGGTTGCATCAATTTTATTTGGATTAATTTCGTATGTATTGAGTGTTTGCGTAAAGCTTCGAGTCGAGATATCTAAAAGGCTAGAGCCTGTCCTTGGTTCTCCAGAAGCAAAAAGCGTCATAGCCCAGATTCAACTCGAAAAAGAAGAATTCATAGCAGAGATGCGTCGTCCGTTCGTTTGGCCAATAGATAGGTTAATGCAAAGAGCGGCCGAAAAAGGAAGCGAAGATAATATGAGCAGCGAGAAGGGATCTATAAAACTCTTTTGTTGGCAAGCTTATGCGATGTGGTGCTGTTTGTTTTTCGCTGCGTCTTCGCTATTTGTTTTGGCAATAGGAATGAAGTAGTAATCCCGAACCAATCAACGAACCTGACTGGAAAGGGCGTGGGGGCGCTAATCGCGGCAAGTCCCGGGCCGGCTGGTGAGCTTGGTCGTTCCTCCCTTGAGATTACCACAACGAACATCTGAATATCCCAAACAGTTCAAGACGTTATATTACTACTGTATATACGTAACTCCCGAAATTGCCGAACGGAGCTTGTTGCAGTAGGTTTTTTAATCGTAAAATCCGCATGGGAGATATTCCATCTTTAGGCGGAAGCGATATTTTTGCTCCACCCAGGTAAATTAGGCCCCTATCCGGCAATTGAAAATTTATCCTGATTAGGCGTCAATCTTCAGCAAGCTGTCACCCCGGCATGCTTTTAGCCGGGGTCCAGTAAAGATGACAGGACAGGATGGATTCCG
>JACQYM010000001.1 GCA_016208225.1 Deltaproteobacteria bacterium
CACTCCTTACTCCTCCCTTTCCCTCCCTGACAACGCCTCTTCCACCGTCCTGCTCAGGGCGGAGAGCAGATACGGCTTGCTGACCACCCCCAGAAAGCCGTATCTGCGGAAATCGGCCAGCACCGGATCATTGGCATAGCCGCTGGAGACGATAACCCTGGCCACCGGGTCGATCTTTAAAATCTGCTGCACCGCCTCTTTGCCGCCCATGCCGCCCGGAATGGTCAGATCCATCACCACCAGATCAAACGGCCTGCCGGCGGCAAGGGCCTCCTGATAAAGGCGTATCGCCTGCTCGCCGTCTTCCGCGCACTCAACCTCATATCCCAGGTGCTTCAGCATCTTGGTCGCCACTTCCCGGACGTTTTCTTCATCATCCATGACCAGGATCCTGCCATGCCCATGCCGGCTGGCCTCCTCCTGTTCGGGCGGCGGCGCCTGGTGTTCCGCAACCAGGGCCGGCAGATAAATGGTAAAGGTTGCCCCCCTGTTCGGCTCCGAAGCCACGGTGATGGTCCCGCCATGCCGGGTAATGATCGAATGGGCAACGGCCAGGCCGAGTCCGCTCCCCTTCCTGCTGTCTTTATCCTTGGTGGTGAAATAGGGATCAAAAATCCTGGAAAGATGGTCAGCCGGAATGCCGATGCCGGTATCGCGCATATCCAGCCGGATATATTTGCCGGGCCCGAGCGGCACCCGGCTTCCCGCCTCCAGCTCAACATTTTCCGCCGTAATGGTGACAATGCCCCCCTGCGGCATGGCATGCCCGGCGTTGATCACGATATTCTGGATTACCTGGCTGATCTGCCCCTTGTCGATCCGGGCCAACCAGAGATTGCCGGGCAGTTCATACCGGCAGGCCACATTGGAGCCATGCAGGACAAAATCAGCCGAATCACGGATGACCTCGGCGATGTCCGCCATTTCCCTGACCGGGGCGCCGCCCCTGGAAAAGGTGAGCAGCTGCTGGGTCAGATCACGGGCGCGGAGCGTGGCCTTTTCCGCGGCCGCCAGCATGCCGGACACCTTGCTGTCCTTGCCGAGGATATGGGAAGCGACATTGATGTTGCCGGCAATGGCCGCCAGAATGTTGTTAAAATCATGGGCTATGCCGCCGGCCAGCACCCCGATGGATTCCAGTTTCCGCGCTTTGAGCTGTTCCTCTTCCGTACGCCTTCTGTCACTGATATCGCGCACCGTTGAGATGACCGTGGGGACCCCCTCCAGTTCAAAGAACCGGGCGCTGACCTCCACCGGTATTTTTTCACCGTTCCTGTTGTGCAGGGTCAGCTCATAGAGCGACTGTCCCTTCTCCCGCAGCTGCTGCAGCAATGCCGGGAGCCGGCCGGCCTCTTCGGCAACGATAAAATCATCGGGCGCCATGGCGAGCAGCTCATCCCGGCTGTATCCCAGCAGTTTGCAGCCATTGGAATTTACCTCAACAAAATTGCCGGGCCGGTTATCAGCGGCGGGATGATTGACGAAAACGGCATCATTGACACTTTCAAACAGGGTCTGGAATTTTTTCCGGCTCTCCAGCAGGTTCTTTTCCGCCCGGGCCCGCTCGCCCAGCTCCTGCTCCAGGGCCGCGGTCCGCTGTGCCACCTTGCGGCGCAGGGTCATATTCCACAGCAGCACCGCCATGAAAACAAGGGCGGCCAGCACGATTGCCAGGGCGACAACCGTGGCGCGATCAGGGCGCCACGGCGACGGCTTCAGGCCGAGCCAGCGGCCGATGATCGTTTCCTTCTCCTCCGGGGTGATGCTGTCCAGGGCCTGCTGCAACAGGGCATTCAACTGCGGCCAGTCACTGCGGGAAGGGAAGGCGAGCTGATAGTGAAAGCCCGAGTCAATCGAGGTCCGCAGGTTGGCGATCCCTTCCTTTTCAATGTAATAGGTGGCAGAGGCCAGATTAAGAATCATGGCATCCACATGACCGAAGGAGACCGCCCGGAGACCGCTGACGATGCCCGGCATCACCGCCAGCTCAACCTCCGGATAATTAGCGGCCATGAACTCGTGTTCGGCATAATTGGCCACCACCGCGACCTTGAGTCCCTTCAACGCCTGCATGGAAGGGATTGTCTTCATGCTGTCCCTGACAATGACCACCGCCGGGATTTCGACAAACGGCGTGGTGAAACGCAGGTACTGCTCCCGATCCGGGGTCGTGCAGGCCGCCCCCGTCATGTCGATGGTCCGGTTGCGTGCCTGTTCCAGCACCTCGGTCCAGTTCTCCAGGGCAACCAGTTCAAAACGGATCGGCAGCTTCTGCTCAAACATCCGGAGAAAGTTGATATAGATGCCGGTGAACTCGCCCTGGCCATGCAGCGCCTCAAGGGGCGGAAAATCGGGGTCGGGCGCCACCCGGATCACCGGATGCTCGGCAAGCCACTGCCGCTCCGCCGCTGTCAGTTGCAGCGGGCGGCTGTCCGAAGCGGCATGGACAGGCTGGGGGATTACCTGCAGAATGAGGAGCAGCAGGCTGAAAAAGAAGAAAATCTTTTTTTCCATGCAAAGACCGCCGGGGAAATGGGAGAAAATCAACGAGCCCTGCTGAGAATTCAACACCTTGGAAAAGGGTATCACAGGAAGAGTCTCCCGGACAAGCGATTAATCGGGACCGTGGGCTGCCGGGTTTTCCTGCCGGCTCCTGAAATTCTGTCTTCCCGGATAGTTATATGAAAGTCTCTTTCCTGTCTTGTTATGCCGGCAGGGACGTAGGAGCGGGCCGTGCCCGCGACCCTCGTTCGGCATTTGCGGATGTCTTTGTCGCGGGGATGGCGCGCTCCTTCTACTCCGCGAGACTTTCATTGTTCGTTGTTCCCGCTTGCGGAGATGGGGATACCAGTGACTCAGCAGAACAGCGAGCCGATCTGATAAACCAGCACCGCCAGGACAAAGGCGAAAACCGTGTTGAACACCATGGAAAAGGCCCCCCATTTCCAGGAGCCCGCTTCCCTGGTAATGCAGATAACCGTGACAAAGCAGGGGGCATAGTAGGAGATAAAGAGCAGCACGCTTAACGCCTTGACCGGGTTCCAGTCAGGATCGGTGGCCAGAATCTCGGCCAGCGACCCGTCTTCCTCCAGGTTGTCTCCGCCCAGGGAATAGGCGGTGCCGAGGGTGGAGAGGATCACCTCTTTTGCCGCCACTCCGCCGAGCAGGGCGATATTGGTGCGCCAGTCAAAACCGGCCAGGAAGGAGACACTTTCCAGGGCGGTGCCGATGCGGCCGGCAGCCGAGTAACAGAGGGCGCTTCTGGCCTCGGCCCGGTCGATGGCAAGCAGCCGGCTGGCCCGCTCCGCCGTTGTCTCGGGGTCGGTCATGCCGCTCCGGTCAGCCGCCGGCGCCGGGAACGCCGCGGCCACCTCCTGTCGCTGCATGGCATACTTCTCCCTTTCGCCCGCCGGCAGGCCGGGATAGGTCATCATGGCCCAGATGATGATGGAAATACCCAGAATCACCGTGCCGGCCTTTTTGATGTACTGCCAGGTTTTTTCCCAGGTATGGATAAAAAGGCCTTTTAAGGTGGGAAAGCGGTAGGGAGGAAGCTCAAGCACAAAGGGCGTGCTTTCCCCCTGCAGCACGGTCACGCGCAATAATTTGGCCACCACCAGGGCCACGGTCCAGGAAAGGATGGTGAAAAAGAACATGTACCTGGCCTTGTGCTCGGAGAAGAACGCCCCGATGAACAGGGCCAGCACCGGCAGTTTGGCGCCGCAGTTCATGAAGGGCGCGGTGAGCAGGGTGGCCATCCTCTCCTTGGGGGAACGCAGGGTCCGGGTGGCCATGACGCCGGGCACGGCGCAGCCGCCGGCAATGCCGCCGGAGAGGATATAGGCCATCACCGAACTGCCGTTCAAGCCGAAAACCCGGAAAATCCGGTCCAGCATAAAGGCGACCCTGGCCAGGTAGCCTGAATCTTCGAGAATGGCGATACCGAAGAACATGAACATGATCAGCGGCACAAAGCCGAGCACCCCGCCCACCCCGTCAATGATGCCGGCGATAATGAGCGATTTCACCTGGCCGTCCGGCAGAATTTTATCAATTGCCAGGGAAAGCTGCCCGAAAAGGCTTTCCAGCCAGGAGACCGGCAGCTCGCTGTAGGTGAAGGTAAAGGTATAGAGGCCGAACAGGACAAGTCCCATGACCAGGGGGCCCAGAAAACGGTTGGTCAATACCTGATCAATCCGGTCGGAGGTATAGAGCCGGTCCTTGTCATACTTGTGGGTGATGACCCCCTTCTGCAAAATGCCCTTGATATAGCCGTAACGGTGGTCCGCCACCATGGCTTCCGGGTAGGTTTCCATGGTTTCGTGCAGATGCCGGGAGACGATTTCCACCTTCTTTTCCAGTTCGGCGGACAAGTCGGCATTTTCCTTTCTGCCCCGGTCAAGGATCTGCTGATCATTTTCCAGATATTTGATGGCCACCCAGCGCCCCGGATAGGTACTGGTCAGAAAATTTTCCGCCCCGATCCTTTCCTCCAGATCAAGCAGGACGGAATCGATATCCTCGCCATACGAAATGGGCTTGGGCTTCCACTCCTTTTTCTTGGCCGCCAGGCGGACCGTCTCCTCCATCAGCTTCAGGGTGCCGAACCCGGTGCGGGCGATGATCGGCACCACCGGCACCCCGAGGAATTCGGCCAGCCGGTCCTCCTTGATTTCAATCCCCCGTTCCCGGGCCGCGTCAATCATATTGAGGGCAATAATCACCGGAATACCCAGCTCGAAAAACTGGGTGGTCAGGTAGAGATTTCTTTCCAGATTGGCGGCATCGATGATATTGACGATGACCTGCGGTTTTTCAAAGATGAGAAAATCCCGGGCCACCACCTCCTCTTCGGAATAGGCGGTGAGCGAATAGGTGCCGGGCAGATCGACGATATTGATCTTCTTGTCTTCCAGCCGGTAGACGCCCTCTTTTTTTTCCACCGTTACGCCCGGATAATTGCCCACGTGCTGGCGGGAGCCGGTAAGGGCGTTGAACAGGGTTGTTTTGCCGGAATTGGGATTGCCGGCCAGGGCTATTTTAAATTCTGCGGTCATCTGCTATTCCATTCTCACTACCCGGACATGAAAGTGCGGCAGATTTGAGGATAAGGCATCCATCGGTCTGCCGCACAATAAAGGGGCTTCAACCCCGCTCCATTTCCCGCAACTGCTACGGCTGCACTTCTACTTCAATAAAATCGGCCTCGTTGTTGCGCAGGGAAAGCACGCTCCCCATGACGCGCAACGCCACCGGATCATAGAGGGGGGCCCTGCCCTGCACCGTGATTTCCGTGCCCGGCACCAGCCCCATATCGCGGATGCGCCGGCCCAGTTCGCCGCCCTTTTTCACCGCAATAATGACACCTTTCTGATGTTTTTTCATCTGCCGCAACATCATCCGAGACATTACCGCACCCTCCCGCCACATTGACATCCCGAACAATTATTCCCATCTCCCCGGCCGGCATGAGGCGCGCCGCACGGCTGGCTTTGCAAGGCGTCATGCCCCCCGCCCGTTTCCAGACCCTCCTGCCCGCCGCGCTCTTCCGCGCCGCCACAGGAACAGCCGGAACAGCCGCCTTTGCCGAACAGCCTTTTTAGCAGAAAAAAGGCGGCCAGCGCCACAATAAAAACAGCAACCGCCGTATCAATAAAATGCATGCATATCACCCGGCCAGCGCCGATTAAGAGATTGAAACAAAATTAGGAGCACCTAAGTTTTATCATGATTAAAAATTAATGAATAGCCGCCCGCCTGTCAATGTTTTTTCATGGTTTTCTGCGGCAGCGGCCGGCCTTTCCTTAACTGTGTCATATTCAGAAGCCCTGATGTCGTGACGTAATTTCAAAAAGTTAAGAACTATCTCGGATTCTGGCCTGTTACCAGTAGAGTGCCTAAAGTTAAAGGTGTTATCTGATCAGAAAGTACCGAAAACTTAGGCACTTAAGGCACTTTAAGTACTTTAGGCACTCATTCTGAACTAGTCTTTTGGTACCACCGTTAACTCTTCGAGATCAGGTTGTCTGATATTAAAGACACACGCGGGGCCGGCGGGTTCCGCCGGATTTCATCGGGCGTCATGCCGGATGCGGCGGATCACGGCGATCACGCTCTGGGCATAGAAGCAGAAGATCATGCCCAGCACCACGGCGCCGGTGGTAACCCAGAAGAGAATGAGATGCAGCAGCTGATATTGATAGAAAAAGAGATCCAGGACAAAAAGAATGATGCCGAGATGCATGAGCGAGGAACCGAGCCGGACCCAGTAGCCGCTCCTTTCAAAATGCAGCGACTGACTGCCGCCGGCAGCCAGGACCAGCACGACCAGCTGCAGCTGCAGCGAGGCGACAAGCACGACAACAAGCCCCGCCTTGACCCCCAGCCACAGCGAAGCAGCCCCGGCCGTCATTGCCAGGGCCGCGGCAAAACGGCCGAGCCAGCGCTCCGACAGCAGCCTTTTGGGAACGCAGATCCCCAGCAGCACGATGAGGGCGATGATAAAGGGGGCGGTAACGCTGTTCATCCGGTTCATGTAGACCAGCTTGGCCGCCGGGGCCAGCTGGTGGACCCGGCCAAGCTTGAAGGAGAACATGCCGTAGATGCAGATTGCCGAAATAATGAACAGCACGGCAACGGTGGCCAGAATCAGATAATAATCGAGGGATCCTTTTTTTTTCAGCATCGGTTGCCCATCACGAGACAAAGGTGTGTTCGCCGGGGAAAAAGAACGAGGAGAGCAGGGTAAAGATCATGGCCAGAAAGCAGAGAATGCCGAGCATTGCCGAAAAATACCACAGGGACGGCCTGTTGGCATACAGCCGGGTATGCAGGTAGGTGCTGTATACCACCCACAGCATGATCGAGCTGCAGATTTTCGGGTCCCACCACCAGTTCGGCCCCCAGGCTTCCAGGGCCCAGGGGTAGCCGAGCAGCATTCCCAGGGTGAGACAGAAATAGCCGAGCTTGGCAAAATCATACCCCATTGCTTCCATGTCGCCATCCCGGCGCATCAGCATGAACACCGAGGCGACAAAGGTCATGGTGATGCAGGCATAGGAGAGAAAAAGCAGCGGCGGATGAAACCACATGTAGTGGGCATTGTAATAAAAAACCATGCGGGGATAAAGGCGCATGAAAAGCCCGAAACGCTGCCCGTCCGGCATGTCGGAATACCAGGGGGCAACTTCGGAGAAGAATTTGGCCAGCGGAGCAAGAAAGGGGTCTGTTTGAAAAAAGAGGATGGCAACCTGCACGGCCAGCAGCAGGACGATGAGCAGCCCG
>JACQYM010000002.1 GCA_016208225.1 Deltaproteobacteria bacterium
GAACGTAACAGCGGCGGAATCGTCCATCCGCGACGTTGACTTTGCCGAGGAGTCTGCAAACTTCTCCAGGATGCAGATTCTGAGTCAGGCCAGCACCTTCGCCATGTCCCAGGCCAACGCAAGCTCCCAGAACGTTCTGAGCCTGCTGCAGGGATAATGGGTGATTGAAAAACGTTTAAACGTTTGAACGTTACAGCGATTAAACGTTCGTGAAGAGAAACCTTAACAGGGGCGATGACCGGCAACGGTTGTCGCCCCCTTTTTTTGTTGATGAACCCGAAAAATGAAAAAACTAACCAGAGAGCGCACAGAGAATTGATTGTAATGAAAATTATTTTCTTTGTGTCCTCTGTGTGCTCCGTGGTGAAAGAGATTTTTCGCCGATCATTTTTGTTGTCCGGGAGAAAAACCTCAAGTTCCCTGGGCGGGGAGACGATAATATAGGTGGAGCGAAAAGCGTTGCAACGGAAAAGCCGGATACTTCGGCGGGAGAACAGCCATGGCAGGGACCATCAGCACACTTGGGATCGGATCGGGAATTGAGCTGCAGGACATGCTTGACCAGCTGCGGGAGCTGGATCAGCAGTCTGTCACCCGAAAGGAAAGCAAGGTCACGGTGCTGAAGAATCAGCTGAACGAGTTCACCACGGTCAACAATAAGCTGTTGACGTTAAAAACAACGGCGCTCAATCTTTCCCTGGCGAGCAACTTTATCGGCCGCACTGCCTCCACCTCCGATGAGGATGTGGCAACCGCAACGGCCTCCGCCGGCGCGACGGAACAGAGCGTATCGCTTGACGTGACGCGTCTTGCCGCGAAAAGTTCGTGGATGTCGGCGGCGGGCGCGGCCTCCGCCGAGACCAGCGTTTATGTGCCAATAAGCCAGGAGACGGCCACGGGCGTGGCGGACCCGGCGGTCGGGGCGGTGGCCCGGAGCGGGGAAAGCATGGACATTACCTTCGGCGGCACCGATCTGATTACCATCGATGCGGCCGCCGACATGACCATGAATGATCTGGTGAGCGCCATCAATACCCATGTGGACAATGTCGGCGCCGGCGACAACGGCCGGCTGGTGACGGCGGAAACCTATGTGGTTGAGGGTGAAACATTCCTGCGCATCAGGAGTGATGTCGCCGCCGGCACCGGCGAGAGCAACCGGGTGGCGGTGAATGAAAATTTTGTCGATTTTGATTTTGCGGCGCCTGACGCCACATTTTCCTATCAGGTGGGAGACGGTGACGCCGTAACGGTTGACGTGGCGGCGGATACCACTCTCACGCAGCTTGCCGCCCTGATCAATGATGCCGCGGATAATCCCGGCGTGACGGCGGCGGTCATCAATGATGGCGGCGCGAGCCCCTATCGCCTCAGTCTGACGTCCGACACCATCGGCGAGGACGGCCGGGTTACGTTCATCTCCCAGCTGGCTGACATGGCCATGGCGGAGCAGCAGGGCGCGGGCGGCACATCGCTGAACGCCCAGTTTTCCATTGACGGCATCAATTATCAGCGCCAGTCAAACAGCTTTAATGATGCCATTGCCGGCGTCACGCTGACGCTGGAAGATGTCGGCAGCGCCACCATTACGGTGGGCAATAACAATGACAGCATCAAGGAGATGATCCAGGGCCTGGTTACCAACTATAATGCGGCGGTGCAGGAGGTTCGGGACAAATCCGGGTATGACAGCGAAACGCAGCAATTCGGCCTGCTGGCCGGCACGACCCTGCGTGATCTGCCTTTTGCCATGAGAAACCTCATGAGCTCAACCGTCCGGGCGGACGAAAGCGGGAAAGTCACCTCCCTTTTTGCCCTGGGCCTGGAGTTTAACCGGGACGGCACCATTACCCTGGATGAGGAGATGCTGGACGCGGCCCTGGCCGACAGCCCGGACAGCGTCAGCGCCTTTTTCCTTGGCGATGCCGACAACAATATCGCGGGGTTTGCCGATACGATCAATGACGCTCTCCGCTCCATGACCGGCACGGAAGGGCAGATTGACGGCGAAAAGAAGTCGGCCCAGGTCAGAATTGACGCCCTGGAAGCAAAAATCGAGGCGGAGAATGATCGGCTGGACAGAAAATATGTAATATTGGCTAAACAATTTGCCGAACTGGACCGATACATGAATGAGATGACGAATCTGTCAAGTTATCTGACCAACCAATTTGACAGCCTCTCGGGTTCATGGGGCACCGGCAGTTCGAAGAAATAGGCGGAAGGCAACTCAGGTTGTTGTCTGCCGGTAACCAGCCTGCGGAGTTACCGGCAAGTCAAAATATCGAAACATTGCAGTTAAGGAGGAGAAAATCAATGAATTCGCTACACGCGCGCAATGCCTATCGGCAAACAGAGGCCCAGTCAAGAATTCACCCGGTAAAACTTGTCCATCTGATGTATGAAAGGGCACTGGTTCATCTGGAGAGGGCGAAAGCGGGTATTGTCAACAGGGATCCGAAAATGCGCGGCGAGCATTTAGGCAAGGCCATTGCCCTTATCGCGGAACTGAACGCCTCGGTAAAGGACGATGACAGCTCGGAAGCCGCTTTGTTCCTGCGCGGGCTGTATGGCGCGATTCTGCTGGAATTGCCCAAGGCGGCGATCAACAATGATGAAGAGATTCTGCGCCAGACCATGGCCTATATCAACCGGCTGAAAGAGATCTGGGAAGAAACGGCCATGCGGGAAATGCAGATCCAGGAAAAGGGGATGACGAAAGACGAGTTGCCTGCCGCTGCCGCCGGAGAAAGATTTGGTGAGTCCGGGCCGAAGAAAGCGGCTGCGCACGGCGTATCGGTTTCCATTTGATGCAGGGAGAGAAAATGAACGCAAAAGAAGAGATACGGCAGGAGCTTACGGCTGCCCTGACCGAGTTTTCCGGCATGCAGCAGGAACACGCCGCCATGCTGGCCCAAAACAGGTTGAAAAATCTTCCTGACCTGGTAGCGAAAAGACAGGAGGCGCGGGTGCGCCTCCAGCGCTGTCTTGACGGGAGAAGACTCTTGCCGCCCAGGTGGGGGAGCAGCGGGCCATAATCCGGGAAAAACTGCGGAACCTGCGGAAGGGGAAAACAGTTTTAAAAGGGTACAGCCTGCACGGCGCAGCCGGTCCCGGACCAAAGTACTTGAGCAATCGAACATAGCGCAATACGCGGGAGGTTGTCATGGATGTCAACATAACCACTGATGTAAAGGGTACCAATGTGTCGGTCGCGCCGACCAATGTCGAGCTGGAGGATGCAACCAGGCCTCAGGTGCAGCCGGTGCCCCAGGGCGGAGAAACCGATACGGTCAAGCTCAATGACCAGACTCTGCATGGCAGGACGCCGAAAGAAGAGGCGAATGGGAGGCTGACCCAGAATGAGCTTGAAGATGCTGTCAGGGAAATCCAGCAGCGCTTCCAGGCCATGGGGAGCAATTTCAAATTCGGCCTCTACAGCGATCTGGAGACAAAAAGCATTGTCGCCCAGCTGCGGGACAAGAAAACCGACGAGGTCATCAAGCAGTTTCCGGCGGAAGAGGTCCTCAAGCTGCGGGCGAAGCTGCAGGACCTTGTCGGCCTGCTTTTTGACGAAAAAGTCTGATCATCCCCCTCATTTTTCTGTTTCCTCTCCAGCTGATCAAGCCGTCCTCCGGAACTCCCACCCCTTGGTACAACCAGTATCCAGGACGGCTTTTTCACGCTTTCCTTATCTTTTCTCCTTGACAACAGCCCCTTCCCATTTTATATACATGGTTCGTAAATGAATAACCGTTCATTCACTGTTAGAGAGGACTAATCTGACTGTAACTTAATTAAAGGAGACGGAATCAAATGTCAAAATTAGTTGCGCCGCATGGTGGGAAAGGTCTTGTATGCGCACTGCTGCATGGCAGTGAACTGGCTGCTGAGAAAGATAAAGCCGCTGGTCTGAAAAAAATTCAAGTCAGTGCCCGCGCCAAAGGCGACCTGATCATGATGGGCATCGGTGGTTTCAGCCCTCTCTCAGGTTTCATGACCAAAGCAGATTGGAAAGGCGTTTGCGAGAAGATGCAGATGGCTGACGGTACCTTCTGGCCCGTACCGATCACCCTTGATATCTCCAAGGCCGATGCCGACGGCATCACCGTAGGTCAGGAGATCGCTCTGGAGCGTAACGGCGAGATTCTTGCCACCATGAAGGTCACCGAGAAATTCGAGATGACCGAAGCTGACAAAAGATTTGAATCTGAGAAAGTTTTCAAGGGCAAAGGCGCCGACAGTGCAGATGATAAATTCTGGACAGTTGCCATGGAAGATCATCCCGGCGTGAAGATGGTTATGGCTCAGAAAGAAGTCAACATCGCCGGTCCGGTACGCGTTATGTCCCAGGGCGAGTATCCCGTCGAGTACAAGGGTGTATATCTTACCCCGGCCGAAGTTCGCGCCATGTTCGAGGAAAGAGGCTGGGCCAATGTCGCCGCTCTGCAGCTGCGCAACCCGATGCATCGTTCCCATGAGTACCTGGCCAAGATCGCCATCGAGGTATGTGACGGCGTTCTGATCCATTCGCTGATCGGCAACCTGAAACCGGGCGATATCCCCGCCGACGTTCGCGTCAAGGCCATCGACACCCTGTGCGAGCATCACTTTGTAAAAGACAACGTCATCCAGGCCGGTTACCCGCTGGATATGCGCTATGCCGGTCCCCGCGAAGGTCTGCTGCATGCCACCTTCCGCCAGAACTACGGCGTCAACAACATGCTGATCGGCCGTGACCATGCCGGCGTTGGCGACTTCTACGGTCTGTTCGAGGCCCAGGAAATTTTTGACACCATTCCGAAGACCGGCGATGCAGGCAAAGATCTGCAGTGCCGGCCGATGAAGATCGACTGGACCTTCTACTGCACCAAGTGCGACGGCATGGCCTCTCTGCGCACCTGCCCGCATGACAAAGCAAGCCGCGTTATCCTCTCCGGTACCAAACTGCGCAAAGCGCTGTCCGAAGGTGCTTCGATTCCGGATCACTTCGGCCGTGAGGAAGTTCTCGTTATCCTGCGCAAGTACTATGAAGGCCTCACCGAGAAAGTTGAGGTTAAGATGCAGGGCGCCGCTTCCGGTTCCTCAATGTAATAAAGAAGTAGTTTTCTTCGCAGAGCAATAAAAAAGGAGGTGCCGCAAGGCACCTCCTTTTTTATTGTACGGCAGTCGGAGCGGGGAGCGTCAACCCCCGGTCGCCCGGACCGCGCTTATTCCGGTTTGATGGCGATAAGCGCCCCGTCCAACGACAGATTGATTTTTCCTTCCCTGGCCAGCCAGCCGATGGCGCAGAAAACCATGGGATTTGAGTTTTTGTGCTTCATGATCGCACTGACAAGTTTTTCCGTTGCCATTTCTCCCTGCTGGCTGAGATGCTCGTAGATTTCGCCGGCCACAAAACCGATCTTTTCCCCCACTGCAAACTCGCCCTTGTCCGTGAACGGAGATTTGATTTTTTTGCCTGCTTCTTTCTTGGTGCTGCTCAGGCGGGAAACCGTCTCATCCACCTTCTTTTTTATTTTTTTGCCGGTTTTTTCCGCCTTAAAGGTGGAACGGGCGATGGCCTTGCCCACCTCCTGGCCGGCTTGAATTAATTTTTTCTCTGCAGATGACTCTTTTTTCGTCTCATTTTTTTCATCATTCATATTCCGCCTCCAAGCTGGAAAAATCATCAGAACTTCATGGATTATATGGTAATAGTCTAGTGAAACGGATTGTAATGTCAAGCGGGTTGAATTGGCGGGTAACAATTGTTTGCCGGCGACTTTGGCAAAGAATGCAGAAAGAGGCTTTTATATGAAAATAATTGAGGTCGGCTTGGGGAATAGATCATATCCCATCATGGCAGCCGCCGGACTGCTGGCGGGAATCGGGCAGGACCTGCGGCAACGGGCGATTGCCAAGCGCTATGTGGTGGTGGCCGATGACCGGGTGGCGGGTCTGTACGGGAATCAGCTCATGGACTCCCTGGCAGGGGCGGGGCTCAGCTGTGAGCTGCTTACCTTTGCCCACGGGGAAGCCAGCAAAAACATGACGACCATTGCCGGGCTGGCCAGTTCCCTGGCCCGGCTCGGGGTGGATCGCAAGGATTGCCTGATTGCCCTCGGCGGCGGCGTCACCGGGGACATCACCGGTTTTGTTGCCGCCATTTACATGCGGGGGATTCCTTTCGTGCAGGTGCCGACCACCCTGCTCGCCCAGGTGGACAGTTCCGTGGGCGGCAAGACCGGGGTTGATATCCCGGAGGGCAAAAATCTGGTCGGCGTCTTTTATCAGCCCCGTGCCGTTTATATCGACAGTCGGGTCCTGAGCAGTCTGCCTCTGGCCGAGCTTTTGAACGGCCTGGCGGAGGTGATCAAGTACGGCGTCATCTATGACAGGGAATTCTTTGATTTCCTGGCGGCAAACAGGGAGCAGATTCTTGCCCTGCAGCTGCCGGTCGTCGAGGAGGTGATTGTCCGCTGCTGTTGGATCAAGGCCGCCGTGGTGGCTGCCGATGAAAAGGAAGCGGACCTGCGGCGTATTTTGAATTATGGCCATACCCTGGGGCATGCGGTGGAGGCGGCCTCGCAATTTGCCATTGCCCACGGCATGGCGGTGGCCATGGGCATGGTGGCTGCCAATAAACTGGCAATGGCCAAGTCGCTGCTTGCCCCGCAGGAGGCGGAGCGGATCAGCCGTCTGGTTGCCGACTTCGGCCTGCCGGTGGCCATCCCGGCGGAGCTTGACCGGCAGCTGATGAAGTCGTTTCTGAAAACGGATAAAAAGACCGTGGCGGGCAGGCCGTTTTTTGTTCTGCCGACCTGTGTCGGCAAGGTGATCATTACGGATGATGTGGCGGAAGAGTTGATTGATCAGGCATTGGAGGCATAAGGCGAGAGGCACAAGGCAATAGGGAACAGGCAATAGGCAACAGGCATGAGGCAACAGGCACAAGGCAAGAGACATAAGGGAAAGGCAGCAGCCGTGTGTGCTCCGCCTCTGCCTCTTGTTTCCCCCCTTTGCCAGTTGCACTCTCGGACCTATTGCCTTGTGCCTCTTGCCTTGTGCCTTTCGCCTTGTGCCTGTTGCCTCTCTTTCCCAATCAGACCGCGCAGCGGAAGCCGATGATGTTTGACCAGGTTTCGGTCTCCAGCAGCCGGGAGGCGGCAGTGGTGCCTGTTCTGGAGGTCCAGCAGCCGCCCTTGAGCACATAAATGAGCGGGGCGTTGCCGGTTGCCTGCCGTTGCGGTCCGGCAACCGTGGACGTCCATTCAAAGACATTGCCCAGCAGATCATAAACCCCGAACGGGCTTATGGAGAGTTTGCCGTGCCGTGTCACAGGGGTTGTGTCGCCGGTGAGGGATGATTCGGTATTGGCCAATTCTCCCTGCCACTCATTTCCCCAGGGGAAGAGAAAACCAAAAGCCCCGCGGGCTGCTGCTTCCCATTCGTCTTCGCTGGGCAGCCGCTTGCCGGCCCAGGCGGCAAAGGCCAGGGCGTCGTGGCGGCTCACCTGCACCACCGGATGGTTCGCCTTGTTTTCCAGGGAACTGGCCGGGCCTTGCGGATGGCGCCAGTTCGCCCCCTGCATCCGCTGTGAACGGGTGCCGTGGCTGATGGACAGGACATTGCGTCCGGTCTGCGGATCGATGCTGTTGCAGATGCGTCCGGTAACGACAGTGCCGAAGCCGGTCCTTTCCGCATCGGTTTCATACCCCGTCTCCCGCACAAAAAAATCAAAAAGATCGTTGGTTACCGGCAGTTGACTGATATAAAAATTCTGCAGCAGGATTTTTTTGGCCGGCCGTTCGTTATGGCTGGGCCGATCACGCCCTGTCAGGTAATAACCGGCGGGAATCCTGATGAATTTCGGCATGAACCGGTCAAGGATCTGGGCGATGTACTCATCATGGGTTTCCACCAGGGTTTCCGGCAGGGCGGCCAGGGCCTCATCGGCATCAATGTAGTGGCTGAGGTCAAGCCGCTGGCCTGATTCCTGCCGTCCATCGGACCGGGGAGCAGCTGATGGGGGCGACCCGCCGGTGCCGGCCATTGCTGTTTTTTCGGCAATGGCCGTGTCATCGGCGAGGATCTGCTCCTGGTCGCCGATTTCCGCCTCTGCGAGGGGCAGGGCCTCATCAACGATTTCAGTGTCAACATCGAGGATCAGTTCCCGGTTGATTTCCTCTGTTTCTTCCTCTGTACCCCATTCGTCAACCGGCAGTTGGCCGCCCGCCCCTGCATCCAGGAGGCCGGCAGCCTGGCCCTGCTCCGCGCCCGGGATGGCTAATTCCTGTGCCCCGGTGCCGCCAATCGGCATACCGGCGAATTCATCTCCGGCAAGGTTTTCCGTGTTTGGGGCCGGAAAATCCTGTTGACCGATGCCTTCACCCTCTGCGGTGGCCAGGTCTTGGTCAGTGATTTCAACGGCTTCATCAATGATGTCATCCTGGTCGCCGATTTCCGTCTCTTCGAGGGGCACGGTCTCATCAACGATTTCAGTGTCAACATCGAGGATCTGTTCCCGGTCGATTTCCTCTGTTTCTTCCTCTGCAATCCATTCGTCCACCGGTAGTTGGCCGCCCGCCCCTGCATCCAGGAGGCCGGCAGCCTGGCCCTGCTCCGCGCCCGGGATGGCTAATTCCTGAGCCCTCGTCCACCGGCAGTTGGCCGCCCGCTTCTTCGCTCTGCCCGGCCGCCGCCAAGTCCTGCTCCCCGCCAGGGCAGGCTAATTCCTGTGCCCCGGTGCCGCCAATCGCCATATCGGCGAATTCTTCTCCGGAAAGGTTTTCCGTGTTGCCGGCCGGGAAATCCTGTTGACCGATACCTTCACCCTCTGTGGCGGCCAGGTCTTCGTCAATGGTTTCAAGGGGTTCTTCGAGGATTTCATCCTGGTCGCCGATTTCCGTCTCTTCGAGGGGCAGGGCCTCATCAACGATTTCAGTGTCACCATCGAGGATCTGTTCCCGGTCGATTTCCTCTGTAACTTCCTCTTCCCCCCATTCGTCCACCGGCAGTTGGCCGCCCGTCTCTTGGCTCTGCGCCTGCTGGGCAACCCCCATGTTCTGGCCGGTGCCGGGGAAGGCGGATTCCTGAACCCCGGTATCGCCAACTGCCGTATCGGCAAATTCATCTTCGGCAACGATTTCAAGCTCATCGGCAAGGATCTGCTCCTGTGCGACAGCCTCAGTCTCTTCGAGGGGCAGGGTTTCCTCAACGATGATTTCCGCGTCTTCCGCAACAATCTGTTCCTGCTCAATTTCCTCCGCCTCTTCCGCGTCGGGAACTTCGTCAACGAATTCCGGCTCTTGATCGAGGAACTGGTCCTGGTCAATGCCCTCCGTGTCCTGGACTTCATCAATGATTTCGAGATCTTCTGCAAGGATCTGCTCCTGCTCAGCAACGACCTCAGCCTCCCCGGTCACTATTCCGGCAGGCCGGCTGTCCGGTCCATCGCTCGTTTGTCGTACCCCGCCGGCAGCCGGTTCATCCCCGCCATGCTCTGCCATGGCCCCGCCGCCTTCACCGCGTTCCATTGCCGCCAATCCCGCATCCCCTGGAGAACCGGGGGAGCTGCCTGCTGCAGTTACGGGGGAGGACAAAGGGGCCTGCGCCCCTGTGCCGGCAACCTGGGCGATCTTCTCCCTGGCCCTGTCGAGTTCCTGCAGCAGTGACGCGACGTTTTCCTGCCGGCTGCCGGCCTGCTGCATGACGCCGTCAAGCAGGGCGCGGACCACGGAGAGCAGGTCCTGGGGATCGAGACCCGTGCCGATCCCCAGTTTCTGCAGAATGTCGT
>JACQYM010000003.1:0-1033 GCA_016208225.1 Deltaproteobacteria bacterium
CTCTGTGCTCTCTGTGGTTCATTGGCGGTTCATGCCTTTTCCGCATAGTCAACGAGCAGCTGCAATTTATTGTGGCCACGGAAATGATTCGACTTTAACTTATAAACACATCTTATTGTATTTCCTTCTTTAATCGCAGGAATATCACCTGGATTATCCACGGCCCGGAACCAGATGCCCTGGAATTCCCTCCCCTTTTTTTCCAGTTTCAGGGAAAGATGCACCGGCTCCGCTCCGACAATGCGGGCCTGCCTGACGGTAAATATTCCTTCAAACGACGGTTCTTCAAAATCTCTGCCGAATGGGGCGAGTCTTTGCAATGCAGACAGCGTATCCAGGTGCAGCATCTCATCCGCAAGATCTCCATCGGTCAGGACGAATGGGACAAGATCGCGGTTATCAATGCCGGCCCGGACCATCTCCTCGAAAAGATCGCAGAAGAGATCGAATTTCTCCGGCTTCATTTTCAGACCCGCTGCGCCTCGATGGCCGCCGAATGAGAGAAAAAGATCAGGATGACGGCTGTTTATTTGCTGCAGCACATGGAAAAGGTGCACTTCCGGGATGGTTCTGGCGGAGCCGGACAGGACAGTCCCTTCCTGGACAGGACTCAACACAACCGCCGGTCTGCCAAAACCCTCAACCAGCCTGGCGGCCACGATGCCCTGCACGCCGGCATGGAAGCTGCCGTCACAGACGACCAGGGATTTCTTCTGGGCGGCGAGCAGCATCTTGGCTTTTTGCCGAGCAATTCTCACCATTTCCCGTTCCGTGATTTTTCGTTCCTCGTTATTTTTTTCCAGTTTCTGCAATTGCACCCCTGCCTGTTCACTGTTTTCAGCCATGAAAAAATAAAGGGCAGCGAACGGATCGGCCATTCTGCTTCTGGCATTGATGCGCGGCGCAATCTGGAAGGCCAGATCCTCCGCGGTAAAGGGAATCTTCTCGTTTTTCCCGAGCTGGGCCGCCAGAATCCGCCAGGCCGGTTTCAGGCCTTGATTGATGATCTGCAGGCCGCTGTTGACCACCGCCC
>JACQYM010000003.1:1107-4974 GCA_016208225.1 Deltaproteobacteria bacterium
CGGGTACAGACAATCCCCGCGGGACGGGTTTACCGTTGCCTCGGCAGAAGCAGGTACGCCTTCTTCCGGCAGGGCATGGTGGTCCGTGACAATGACGCTGATGCCGGCATCTTTTAATCTCCTGATCTGCCGTTCATCCGAGGTTCCGCAATCCGCCGTGATGATGAGTTCCGGCTTTTGCGCCATGGCCACTATCCGGTCAACGAGGGTTGCGCTGACGCCGTATCCGTCATGCATCCGGTGGCCGATGAGACTGATCAGCCGCGCCGCATCGACCGTAAAGAGGCGCAGCGACTCATGCACAACAACATGGGAGCAGATCCCGTCCACATCGTAATCGGTCAGGATACCGATGTGTTTGCCGTCCTTGATCGCCTCGACAATCAGCTCGGCCGCCTTGAGGCTGTCCTGCAGCAGTTCGGGATGGTGGATGTTTTTCAGGGCTGGGAAGAGCATATGCTCCAGACCGGCGGCACCATCCTGCCCAACATCCCTCCCGGCAATGACATGGGCCTGCAACGCGGAAAAACCTAAACGCCGTGCTTCCTGGAAAACCTGCTGATCGGTGACCCTTTCTCTGATCTGTTTACGAATTGCGCCCATATTTTCCTGTTTCACCACGGAGCTCACTGAGATCACAGAGAAAACATCTTTAATTAGGATTTCAGCAATTGTAAATATACCGTTTATCACGTCTCGAAACATCCGTCATTCCGGCATGACGACATAGATAAACGGTATTTTTATAACTTCTAAGTCCCTTATAATTAGTTATCTCTGTGGACTCTGTGCTCTCTGTGGTTAATTTTCATTTTTTACGCGTCCATCAACTTTCAGATGGAGATGTGTTTACGGTTTCGTAACGGCTCCTAAACTGTAAACCGGCTACGGACTAAAAAATTTTTTCACGAGCGCCCGCACCGGCCCCGCCTCATCCGGCCTGAACCAGTTGATTTCCCTGTCCCTGGTAAACCAGGTCAACTGTCTCTTGGCATAACGGCGGGTATCACGGGCAAGAAGGGTAAGTGCCTCGTCCCATGGCCAGATGCCGTCGATATAGTTGATCATGTGCCTGTAACCGATGGACTGCATGGAATTCAGATCCCGGGAGTAGCCCCGGGCCAGCAGGCCCTCCACCTCCCGGACAATCCCCTGCTCCACCATGATCTCCACCCGGCGGTTGATCCGGGCATAGAGGAGCGGCCGGTCACAGTTCAACCCGATCTTCAAAACCTGATAGGTTTCATGGCGCTGGGCCGCCGCTTCCTGCTGCAGCGCAAGATGACGGCTCCAGGCAATCCCCGTGGCCTGCCATATTTCCAGGGCCCGGCTCAGGCGTTGGCTGTCATGGGGGTGAATGCGCGCCGCGCTTGCCGGGTCAATCCCGGCAAGTTCCCGGTGGAGAAAATCAGGGCCCTTTTCCTGCAGCAGCCGCAAGACGTTTTCCCTGATTTCCCGGGGGATGGCCGGCGAATCGAATATCCCGTCCAGCAATCCCCGCATATACAGACCGGTGCCGCCCACCAGCATGGGCAGCCGATTGCCCGCCGCCACCTGCTCGATGGCGCTGCGGGCATCGGCAACGTAGCAGCCGACATGATACGGTTCAGCCGGATCAACAAAATCAACGAGATGATGCGGCACACGCCGGCGCTCGCCGGGCGTGGGTTTGGCCGTGCCGATATCCATATATTTATAGATCTGCATGGAGTCCATGGAGATGATCTCGCCGCCGAACTCCTCGGCAACGGCAAGAGACAGCTCCGTCTTGCCGATGGCGGTCGGGCCGACAAGAACAACAATTTTCCGGATCTGGCCTATATCTTTTTCTTTTGTGGTCATGTTTTTCGTTGCAGAAGTAGATGACAGAGTTCCTTATTTACACTATTATTACCGATTTTTCAGCCTGTGATTCGGTTTTGTCACAATCAGAGAGAAACAAATACAATTTTCCAGGTGATCATCCATGGCCCAGAAAATTCTTATCATTGGCGGTGTGGCATTAGGCCCCAAGGCGGCATGCCGGGCAAAACGACTTGACCCCACCGCCGACATCACCCTGATCGACCAGGATTCCATCATCTCCTACGGCGGCTGCGGCATCCCTTACTACGTCTGCGGAGATGTGGCCGAAGCGGAAGGACTGCGCTCCACCTCCTTTCACAGCCTGCGCGACGCCGTCTATTTTGCCCGGGAAAAGGGTTTTACGGTGCGCACCGGCACCCGCGCCTTGAAAATCGACCGGCAAAAAAAAGAGCTGCTGGTCAAGGATCTGCTCTCCGGCCAGGAGGAAGTGCTCGCCTATGATAAACTGGTGCTCGCCACCGGCAGCATCCCCTTCGTTCCCCCCATCCCGGGCGTGGAGGCGGACAACATTTTTACGGTCAGCAATATCCATCAGGCGGTTGCCATAAAAAAACGGCTTTCCTCCGGCCAGACCGGCAAGGCGGTCATTCTCGGCGGCGGCGCCATCGGTCTCGAGATGGCCGAGGCCATGGCTGATCTGTGGGGGGCGGAAACCACGGTGGTTGAGATGATGGATCAGATCCTGCCCCGCATCATTGACCGGAACATCGCCACCATGGCCAGGCATCATCTTGAAGAAAAAGGCGTCATTGTCCACACCTCGGAACGGGCCGTGGCCTTTACCGTGGAAAACGGCAGGGTGACCGGCGTGCAGACGGACAAACGTCATCTTGACGCCGATCTGGTGATCCTGTCCGCCGGGGTACGGCCGAACAGCCAGCTGGCCCGGGAGGCGGGCCTGGCCATCGGCGCTTTCGGCGGGATTGTCGTCAATAAAAGGATGCAGACCTCCGATCCCTGCATCTATGCCGGCGGCGATTGCGTCGAGATGGAGGACCTGATCAGCGGCGGCAGCACCTATGCCCCCCTGGGCTCCCTGGCCAACCGGCAGGGCCGGGTCATCGGGTCCAACCTGACCGGCCGGCAGGAAACCTTTGACGGGGTGATCGGCAGCTTCATCATCAAACTTTTTGACAACTGCGTGGCCAAAACCGGCCTCAGCCTGGCGGCGGCCAAAGCGCAGGGGTTTGACGCCCTGGCCGCCTTTGTCGTCCAGGCGGACAAGGCCCATTTTTATCCGGACAGCGGCATGCTCTTCATGCAGATGGTGGTGGAAAAAAAGAGCCAGCGAGTCCTGGGCGTGCAGGGCATCGGTCCGAATAACGGCAGCCTGCTGGCACGGATCAGCGCCGTGGCCGGGATGCTGAAATACAAACCCGCGGTCCAGGATATCGCCAATCTGGAGTTCCCCTATTCCCCGCCCTACGCCGCTGCCATGGACATCATCAATGTCCTGGCCAACACCGCGCAGAACATCCTGGAAGGGCGCAACATGCCCATTGATCAGGAAGAGTTTCTGCAACGATTGGCAGACAGGCAGGCGGACCATACCCTTTTTCTCGATGTCCGCGCCGCGGCGCAAGGGGCGCCGCTGGCTGAAAAATTCGGACCGCACTGGCTCAACATCCCCAATGACCAGCTGCGGGAACGGCTTGATGAGCTGCCGGCGGACAGGGAAATCGTTCTGGTCTGCAATGCCGGCAGCCGTTCCTATGATGCCATGTGTATTTTACAGAACAGCGGCAGAAGCACCCTGAATCTGCAGGGCGGCATCGGCGGCCTGAAAAGGGCCGGCATTATTTTGTAACATTTTTTTTCATCACAGGGAGCACAGAGAGTACCAGTACCATGGAACATTGATTTCTTCGTCTTTCCGTAGATACCGTCTTTCCCGTCAAGAATTTTGTGGCTGATACGGGGTAAGATTTTTATAAACACCGAAGGCTATGTGAACCAATTTGCGCATAGCAGCACCGATGGCAGCCATTTTGGTTTTTCCGC
>JACQYM010000004.1 GCA_016208225.1 Deltaproteobacteria bacterium
ATCCCCAGGCGGTTGAATCCTACTGATTCTTACCAACTCGACTATATCCGGCCTTGCTGAGGTATCTAATTTAAGAAGGGGGATAAGCCGACCTTCGACGGTACCTCGTGAGGCGATGGCCGCATCCGCGACAATTGCAACCGGTGTTGCTTCTATTGGATTAGAACAGTTATAGGTTTTTTTTCTAGAGGTTTTTTTTAGCCATTTCCATTTCATCAACATATTCCCTTATTATGATAGGCTTCAAGAAACTCATAGCATCATGGCTATCACAAATATTAAGAGCATATGAATCTATTTCGGAATCCTTAATTAACGTGTCGTCAACTTTAAAAAAAAGCCATCCAGCAATGGTTTGATGAGCATCAATTCTAGCAGGTAACGAAAAATGTTCTTTAATGGAATCACAAAAATTCATACAAAGAGCCGGGTCATGCCGTACTTTCACCGCCATTTTTGTTGCGTTTGAAACCTCATAATTAATTTGAAGCTCAATAAGTGCAATTGAATTATCGATATCGGATGGATTGCTGATAGATATCGAGAACGCATAAATCGTATATTTTCCCGTGTTGGCAGGCTTATAGTATGCTTCAAAAAGATATGGAACTAGTTTGGGCTGGCGTCTTTCTTCTAGTGATTCCGACAAGTTAAGGAATTTTTTCGATGTCCTCGCGCTCAAATACGCAAACAACGCTGCAATCCAAGCGGCTGTAGAAGAAGCAACGGCTACCCAAAATGAAGCATCATAGGACATCGGAAACCTTACCTAGGAACATTTAGTAAAGGAATGTTAAGGAGACTACAAATGCACTTAAATAAACATTGCCGAACAACCGGCATCACCGGCCCACAACCACACGGCCAAGGAGCTTTTAGAGAAGATGCTCCCCGCGTGGTTGCGGGTCCGCGTGCATGCCAAGGTTTGCTTTGATACTTCTGAGAGCGCCTATCGTATTCTTCCCGGATTTTCATCTCTGCTTCCTCTTGTGTACGGCCCAGCCCCATGGACAATGAAAGCCTTCGAGCCGTAATTGTCTTTGGGTGGATGAAGCATTTCCACCGCCAGTACGGTTCTTCTGGATTGTGATGAAACTCAAGGTCATACTCTGAGAATTTCGGGAAGTTAGGATCTGAAGGGCATGCGCTTTCGACCTGACCGCCAAAACATTGATACCCACAATCATATATCTCCCTCAAATCCCAGTGATCCTGAGACGAGTCAGCGGGAGCGCTTATCCGTTCAGCCAGTGGTGCTTGGCAGTACGGACATTGGAATTCTGACAGTTCTTCGCGAGCATTTTCCAGTTCCTCCCGCATCCGCTCTATTTCCTTCTGTAGCTCATGACTGGCTTGACCACTTGCAATTCGTTCCAGCCAGGCACGCGGATGCTGAGAGTATAGGTCATGGCGCACCACTCGAAGAATCTGAAGGGCAACATCCTGTGACCCAGCATGGCTGGTGTCAATCGCAAGCTTGTCAGCCAGAGGAGGGCTAAATTTCAGCACTTCTTGACGACTCACGCCATGCCATACGGGAAGTATAACCTTATCTTCCCCGATTTCCCGGCTGACGAGACCACGTAACTCGTACTCGGGCCAAGGTTTCACGATGAAAGCAGGACTGAGGATTACTATGCCATATGCTGACTCTGCCAAACCTCTATCAATGGATCGAGAGATACTGTCACCGACTTCGAGTGAGAATTCATCATACCAAACCGAAACTCCCAACTGACGAAGGGCAATTGCAAGAGGACGGACGAACGCATCTTTGTCCTCAGATGCGTGGCAGATGAATACATCCCATTTTGAAGACGTAGTAACCATAAACCTTGCGTCCTTGATAGTTGTCCAACCGGGAAAAGCTAACCAAGTGTCGACATCCGAAAAGACGCAGAGTTTTACGCCCATTTGGAGTCTGAAAAGTTATATCCAGCGATTTAAACAGATAATATCACCCAAGCTGTTTTTATTCAGTTTTTTTTACAGGCAAAAATGTATCTTTATAAGGCTTACAGCAATTGAGATTTATACTGGCTAGGAAAATGTCGTCGAGCATGGGTATCTCCATTTTAGGATTGAAGTCCAACCATATCACCGAGAAACAGTAGTGTAATACTATTTTGAGGCTGCCTTGGTTGACACCTATGTCTGTCGATGCGCGGGATGGCCTTTTAGCCGGCAGCACGACAAACGGAAATAAATATTTCGCTGTGAACTCCGTGTGGCCTGTGGTACATTAAATGGCATTACCACGTAAACGGTGTTTGCCTGCCATTTTTGCATCCCAAATCCGTAATCCTTAAGGACCAATACGACCAATTAAACAGATACGTCCGCCACAACCCGCCGAGACAGGCGCCATCCGGAAAAAATGGACCGGCAGGCTGCCGGTTGCCCTGCTCTTCCCCAATGTGTACAGGACCGGTATGTCCAATCTGTGCATGCAGCTTGTGTACGGTCTGGTCAACGCCCATCCCGACATCGTCTGCGAACGGGTTTTTCTGCCCGACGCCCCATCTCCTCCCCGCTCTGTTGAATCTTCCCGGCCTTTGGCCGATTTTCCGATCGTGCTCTGCGCCGTGAGCTTTGAGCAGGACTATGTCAACCTGGTGCGCATGCTCATCAGCGGCGGCATTGCCCCTTTTGCGGCGGCGCGGGGCGAGCAGGACCTTGTCGCCGCCGGCACGCCGCTGCTCATCGGCGGCGGGGTAGCGACCTTTATCAATCCGGAGCCCCTGGCGCCCTATATAGATCTGTTTCTGCTGGGCGAGGCCGAGCCCGGCCTGCCCGCCCTGCTTGACCGGCTGGTCAGGGCCTGGCGCGATGGGTTCCCCTCCCGCCGGCAGCTGCTGCTCGATCTGGCCCGCCGTCCGCCGGGCTGCTACGTCCCGGAGTTTTATGAAATGCGCTATGAGGGCGACCGGCTGGCAGCGATTACGGCCCGGCCGGCCGATGTGCCCAATCCGGTGAAAAAGGTGACCCTGGCGGAGCCTGACGTGGCCGGCCATTCCCTGCTCCTCACCCCGGAGACGGAATTTGCCGATCTCTTTCTGGCCGAACTGGGGCGGGGCTGCAGCCGGGGGTGCCGTTTCTGCGCCGCCGGCTTTGTCTACCGGCCGCCGCGCCTCTGGCCGTCCGCCGCGATTATCAAGGCCCTGGGGGAAAAGGGGGCGGACACGAAACGGGTCGGTCTGCTCGGCATGGAGATGGCGAAAACCGACGAGCTGGCCAAGGTGGCCGAGGCGCTGCTTGCCTCCTCCTGCCAGCTCTCCTTTTCCTCGCTGCGGGCCGACGCCATCGGTCCGGAACTGCTCAAGCTGCTCGCGACCAGCGGGCTGAAGACCGCGGCCATCGCACCTGATGGCGGTTCGGAGCGGCTGCGCCGGGTGATCAATAAAGGCATTACCGAGGAAGAGCTGTTGTGGGCCGCCGAAGAATTGGTGCAGGCCGGGGTGACAAATCTGAAACTTTATTTTATGATCGGCCTGCCCACGGAAACGGAGGAAGACCTGGCGGAGCTGGTGGCCCTTACCAACCGGATCAAGGAACGGATCGGCGCCGCCCAAGGCGTGGACGACATTTCAGTACTGCGCCTTTGCCGGGGTGACGGCGCTGAAGGCCAAAATAAAATTTGTGCGCAGCCGCTTTGCCGGCCAGGCCAATATCCGTCTGCATGTGGACAATCCGGACAATGCCTTTTTTCAGGCGGTGCTGGCCCGGGGCGACAGAAGGGCGGGGGAGCTGCTTTTTTATCTGGCCGCCTCCGGGAAAAACTGGCGCCAGCTTTTCCGGCAGCACGGGGTAGAGCCCGAGGCGTACACCCGGCAACGGGACCGGCATGAAATTCTGCCGTGGGAGGTGATCGACCACGGTATCCGACGTGATTATCTGTGGGCTGAATACCGAAGAGCCCTTGCCGGCCGGAGAACCGATGTCTGTAAGACGGAAATCTGCCGGCGCTGCGGAGTGTGTGATGGAAAATAATGCCCCTGGAGATATGATCAGCGCCAAACCTTTCCGGCTGGTCAAGTTCTTCTCGTTCACCAGCCTGGCCGTGATCATCGTCACCTCCCTCGTGTTGTCCCTGCTGATTTCCAATTATACGAAAAACGTGCTGCTGCAGCGCAGCGAGGCCTACAACCTGGTGCTGGCCGAAAATGTCAGCCATCAGATCTTCCAGCAGTTTGTCCTGCCGCTGGCCCTGCAGAACAGGCAGATCGCCGTGGAAGATCCCCGGCAGTTCAAGCAGTTGGACAAGGTGGTGCGCAGCGCCACCCACGGCATGAATGTCCATTCCGTCACCATCTTTTCCAAGAAGGAGAACCAGATTTCCTACAGCACCATCAGCGATCTTGTCGGGGAGAAGGGGTTGGGCCAGGTGGAGTATGAAAGGGCGCTGAACGGCGAGAATGTCTCGGTGCTGCGCTTGAATGGTTCGTTGTTGAACTTTCTGCCCGGCATGGGGGATATCACCTGTCAGCTGCGCACCTTCATTCCCTTGCGCAAGGAAAAACCCTTCAGTCCGACCCGGGATGTCATGGGCGTCATTGAAATCGTCCAGGACCTGACCGATGACCTGGAGGCCCTGATCCGGCTGCAGGCCTGGATCATATTCACCTCTTTGACCATCATGGGCGGCCTGTTTCTGGCCCTGCGGTTCATTGTCGCCCGGGCGGACCGGATCATCGAAGCGAGAACCGAGGAGCGCCGGAAGCTGGAGGTCAAGCTGAACCACTCCCAGCGGCTGGCTTCCCTGGGCAAGATGGTGGCCTCCGTTGCCCATGAGATCAAGAACCCGCTGGGTATTATCCGGAGCACGGCGGAGATTCTGGGCAAAAGGGTGGGCAAGGTGGCCCCGGAAAACAGCCATCTGGCCGAAATCATCGTGCAGGAGACCACCCGTCTGGACGGCATTGTCCGGGAGTTTCTCGATTTTGCCCGGCCCCAGCAGCCGAGATTGAAACCGCTGCTCATCAACGATGTGCTGGCCAGGGTGACCGACTTTATGGCGCCTGAATTCGGGAAGCGCAACATCGAAATCAAACGCAACTTTGATCCGGCCCTGCCGCACATCCAGGGAGATTTTGATCAGCTGTACCAGGCCTGCATGAATATTCTGGTCAATGCCATGCAGGCCATGCCCAACGGCGGCACCATTTTCATCACCACCGGTCTGGCCATTGACCGCAAAAAGGTTTTTCTGTCCATTGCCGATACCGGCACCGGCATGTCCGAGGAGATGCTGGCCCAGATATTTCTTCCCTTTGTCACCAGCAAGAGCCGGGGGACCGGACTGGGGCTGGCGATTGTCAAAAATATTGTCGATAACCATCATGGCGTTATTTCCGTGGTCAGCAGGCAGGGAGAAGGCGCTGAATTTATCATGGAATTCCAGCTCTAAACACGCCCGACTGCTCCCCCTCTAATTTTCCTTGTGGCACAAAGTGGTAGCGGTGATTAGTTTTTTACTAGTAACTGCTCAGGGTGGTTGGACCTTAGGCTGTAAGTCCAGGCGCGGGCGAAGCGGAAGAGGCCAGGCGGGCCTCGGCCGGGATGTCCGTTGCTGATGGTCTTAACCCCTTCAGCCTATCGACCTGAGTAGTTACTTTTTTGTATCAGGAGGTGCGCTATGCGGCACGCGATCATGATGAACATACGGGCACGGCTGGCGGCCCTGGCCTGCTGGGCGGTAGCGGCGCTGGTGATTTCCGGCTGCGCCGGAACCGGCCCGGCGGCCACGGCGGGGCCGGGCGATGAGACCCTGCTGGTGCAGGGACTGGTGCAGGAGATCTCGCCGGCCACCGGGGTGCTCGCAGTGAAACCGAGCAAGGAAAAGGCTGTGTCTTTGTCGATTGACCACCAGACCGCCTTCAGCGGCGTGTCCTCCGCCGCGGCGCTTCAGAAGCGACAGCGGGTCCACGTCTGGTACCGGGTAGAAGGGGACAAAAAGATCGCCGTCAGGATCGAAAAGATGCCGGACCAGGGCTGCTGAGTCGGCAATGATTACGGAGGTGAGGGACATGCGCAACAGGATGGTGATGGCGCTGCTGGCCATGGCTGCGGCCCTGCTGATTGCGGCCGGGGCGGGGCTGGCCGGCGACCGGGATGACAACAGGAAAATACTGGCCGGCCTCACCACGGCCCGGGCCTACTTTGATGTGCGGGTGGAAACGCCGCAGAAGCTGGCGAATCTGCTGCTGCTCATCGACCGAACCTATGGGGAGATGGCCGCGGCTGGCGTGGCGCCTGAGTTGGTGGTGGGCTTCCGGAGCAAGGCGAGCTATTTTGTGACCAAGGGGGATGACTACGTGCTGGAGGAGGACCTGCCGGCCATGAAAAAAGTGGAGCAGGGGCTGCAGCGCCTGAAGGAAAGGGGCATCGTGCTGGAGCAGTGTCTTCTTTCCGCGGAACTCTATGATATCGAACCCCAGGACTTTCTGCCGCAGCTCGAGCTGGTGGAAAACGGCTACATCGCCTTGATCGCGTATCAGGCCAAGGGCTATGCCCTGGTGCCCATGGATTGACAAATGGGCTCTGTTGACGGTTTACGGTTACCGGTCAGGAAGGGCATTGAACCGTAAACTGTAAACCGGCAACTGTAAACTCTTAATAATCCGCTCTGAGGCGGTAACCCACCCCGGCCTCGGTCAGGATATAGCGGGGCCGGGAGGAGTCTTTTTCGATCTTGTGCCGCAGGTTGCTGATGTTCACCCGCAGAACGTGGGGCTGCTCCAGATAGGCCGCGCCCCAGATGCGGCCGAGGATCTGGCGGTGGGTCAGCACCCTGCCCGCATGGGTCGCCAGCAGGCGCAGCAGGTCGTATTCGGTGGGAGTCAGCTGTACTTCCCCCCCGGCATCCAGGGCCCTGACCTTGTCATCCTCCCTTTCCCGCACCGACAGCACGATAATCGGCACCTTCGACCATTCCCGCAGCCGTTTGATCACCTCCACGCCGTCCATGTCCGGCAGTCCCAGATCGAGCAGGATCAGGTCCGGGCGGTTGGCCGCGGCGGCAGCCAGGGCCAGGCTGCCGTTTTCCGCCTCGTGCACGCGGAATTCGCCGCTGGCCAGCACGGTTTTTAAAAAGCGGCGGATGGCGGTCTCGTCATCCACCAGCAGAATGCGGGGCAGATTGGTGTTGTTTGCGCTGCTGTCCATGTCGGTAAAAGTGCCTAAAGTGCGCTAAAATACTTAAAGTGACTAAAGTTGACGGACTCGTAAAAAGTCTATTTTCACCACGGAGATCACAGAGAAAATATTTTTAATTACAGTTAGTTATCTCTGTGGGCTCTGTGCTCTCTGTGGTTAATTTTCAGTTTTTACGATTTCATCAAAGTTAAAGGTGTTGTCTGATCAGAAAGTACCGAAACTTTAAGTACTTTAGGCACTCATCCTGAACTTGCTTTTACTCAGCCCCTGAAGTCTTCATCGGCAGCCGGCAGATCACCAGGAGGCCGCCGCCGGCCCGGTTTTCCGCCCGGATCGTGCCGCCGTGGGCCTCGATGATGCCCTTGCAGATGGAGAGCCCCAGGCCGGTACCTGCGGCGCCTTCCGGTATCGGCACCTGATAGAATTTGTCAAAGATGCGGGTGAGATCCTGATCAGGAACACCGGGGCCGCGGTCGCCTGTCTCGATGATCAGCGATTTTTTATCAGCGCGGACAGTGAGATCGATCGCGCTTTCCGCCGGCGTAAATTTCACGGCATTATCCAGCAGATTGACCAGCACCTGGGTCATGAGCCCCATGTCCATGCGCACCAGGGGCAGGTCGGGCGGCAGGCTGATCGTGACCGGCCGCTGGCCCAGGCGTTGTTCGAGATGGGCAAGCGCGCAGCCGATCAGGTCCTGCACGTCGCACGGTTCTTCCTTTAATTTGACCGCCCCGGCCTCTAGCCGGGTCATGTCCAGCAGATTGCCGACAAAACGGTTCAGCCTGGCCGCCTCCTCGCCCGCCGTGGCCAGAAGTTCCCGGCGGGCCGCCGCGTTCAAGCCGCCGCCCTCCTCCTGCAGACTGCTGAGGATGCCTGTTATGGTGGCCAGCGGGGTGCGCAGGTCGTGGGAGATGGAATTCAACAGGGCCCGTTCCAGATTTTCCCTGGTCAGCAGGATGCGGGCCTGCTCGGCCTGGTGGGAAAACTGGACCCGTTCCAGGGCCATGGCCGTCTGGCTGGCAAAGGCGTCCAGCAGCAGACGGTGCTGCGGCGAGGTGTAATCATCCTCTTTGGCAAGCCGGATGCCCAGCACGCCCAGGACATTGATGGAAGTTTTCAGGGGCAGATAGAGGAAGGCGGCGGAACTGAGGGTGCTGGTGCCGCGGCCGGCCGGCTGCTGGTTGCGAAACGCCCAGTCGGCCACGGCCTGTTCCTTGAGATCAGGCGCCAGACCTTCAGCGGCATCCATGAGCTTGAGCTGGTCCCCATCCTCAAAAAAGAACATGATCTCGGCATGCAGGCTTTCCCGGATGTTTTTGTGCACCGCCTGCATGATGGTGTAAGTGTCGGCCGCCGCAGCCAGGTCGCGGCTCAGATAATAGAGGCTTGCCGTCTGCACTTCCCTGGTCTGCATGGTTTCCATCCTTTTCCGTCCCTTGGCCACCAGGGTGCTGATGACCGCGCCCACCGTAAACAGGGCAAAAAAGGTGAACAGATATTGGGTGTCAGCCACTGCAAAGGTGAAATAGGGGGGGACGAAAAAGAAGTCAAAGGCGAGTACGCCGAGGAAGGCGGTAAGGATGGCCGGTTCGCGGCCGAGCCGGATCGCCGCCATCACCACCGCCAGCAGATAAAACATCACCATGTTGGCCGGGGAAAAAAAGGAGGAGAGGGCCGCGCAGAGCAAAGTCGCCCCGCCGACCAGGGCCGCGGCAATCAGGTAGCCTGACCAGGGTGTCTTTTTCCGGGCCGCGGGGGAAAATTCTTCCCTGGTCCCGGTGGCGCTGATGCTCACCACATAGACATCGATCGGTCCGCTGCGCCGGATGATCTGGTCGACCAAAGGCGGCCGCAGAAACTCCCGCCAGCGCGATTTCGCCGGTTTGCCGACCACGATTTTCGTGACATTATGGCGGACGGCGTAATCGACCAGGGCGTCGGCCACCGAGGTTGCGGTGATGGTGGCCACCTCGGCCCCCATGTTTTCCGCCAGCCGCATATCGCGCCAGATCCGCTCGCGGTTTTCCCGGGCATATTTGTCATCGCCCGGGGCTTCGATGTACACGGCATACCATGGTGCCTTCATTTCGCTTGCCAGCCGGCGGGTGATGCGCATCAGCCGCTCGCTGAAGGGGCTGCCGCTGACGCAGACCAGCAGCCGTTCCGCCGCGGGCCATGGACCGGGGATGGAGCGGGTTTCCATATAGGCCCGCATCTGATCATCGACCCGGATCGCCGCGTGCCGGAGCGACAATTCGCGCAGGGCGATGAGGTTGCCGGTCTGAAAGAATTTTTCCATGGCCCTGGCAGCCTGGGCCGGAATGTAGACCTTGCCTTCCTGCAGCCGCTGCAGCAGTTCATCAGGGGCGATGTCCACCAGCCTGATTTCCGCCGCCTGATCAAGCAGCCGGTCAGGGATCGTCTCGCGCACGATGACCCCGGTGATCTGGGCCACCACATCGTTGACGCTTTCAAAATGCTGGATATTCACGGTGGTGTAGACATCGATGCCGTGGTTCAGCAGCTCCTCGACATCCTGCCAGCGTTTCTCATGCCGCGCTCCCACCGCATTGGTGTGGGCCAGTTCGTCCACCAGGGCGATGCCGGGCCGGCGTCCCAGCACGGCATCGATGTCAAGCTCGGGCAGAAAGACCCCCTGATAGGGAATCAAGGCCCGGGGGATGATTTCCAGTCCCTGCAGCAGGGCGTCGGTTTCGGCCCGGCCGTGTGACTCCACATAGGCGGCCACCACATCAACGCCTTCCCGCTGCAGTTGATGGGCCGCGGTGAGCATGGCGTAGGTCTTACCGACACCGGCGGCATAGCCGAGAAAGATTTTCAGTTTGCCTTTGGCCGACTTTTCTTCTTCCGCCTGGGCCAGCTTGAGCAGGGCCTCGGGTGAGGGCCGTTTTTCTTCATCGTTGGTGTTCATGGTGCGCCGTGAAAGGCGGAACCGGCGGCCAGGCCGTAGCGGTCCATGTCGATGTTTGCCCCTGGCCGGCCCGGGATACAAAAGCAGGACCAACCGGTGCCGATGGCCGGATACCCGCCCCCCGACAGCAGAGGGAAGAGGATAGCGGGCCGCATGGGAGATTGGCGAGTTTTCATGGCCTTATTGTCTGACATGCCTGAAATGCGTTACTTCTGCCTGTTTTCTGAAGTTTCTGATGCGCAATCCTCATCCGGTAATCCGGCAGGAAAGAAGACCCACCATGGAGTACCCGCCGTGCCTCATCTTGAACAGGCGGAAAAGAGGGATGGTATGGTGGTCATTATAGCTGATTCCACGTCAAGACAGGCTCAAAAAAGATGGAAAAAATGTCAAGAAGATATCAAGATGGGCAGTGATGACGAGTCTGCTGTTGTCGGGCCGGAAAGTGGATTCCGGCTCAACACCCTGCCGGAATGACGTCATTTCAGGGCACGTGCTGTGCTATTAAACTAACTCCGTCCC
>JACQYM010000065.1:0-2241 GCA_016208225.1 Deltaproteobacteria bacterium
GATGTGGATTCCGGCTAAAAACATGCCGGAATGACGGACCTTTCGAGACGTGATAAACGATATATTAACAATTGCTGAATCCCTAAGCCTTACTGTCGTGTTGTGCAGATTTTATAGTATGCAACTGGACGCTCCGGCGGGTAATTTGCTCTATGCAGTGGTGTCCGGCGGTTCGTTGGCAGGCCTGGCGCGCAGTATCATTCGTCAGTTTCAATGCGGCTCGGGCCGCTGCTCTCACTCTTTTTTTCAGGAGTCTTGTTGAAATCATTGATGTTGTCGAAACTGATTGCACCTGCGGCGATTTCCCGTAACGACATGACGGCTTCCTTGTTCTTGCCCTTAACGAGAAACGGCTGCCCGTTACGGTGCTGCTTGACCCTGGATACGGCAAGATGAATCAACATAAAGCGGTTTTCATTACCTATCCGGCTCAGGCAGTCTTCTACGGTAATCCGTGCCATTAAACAGCGCCTCCTTATAAAAAGCTGATTATTAGAACTCTAAACCGGTTAAATATAATCTCTTTCTTCGGTTTGGCAAGTAGTTTTCATCAGGCAGGGCATTGATTGCCCATGGCTCATGGCCCATAATTGATGGCTCATGGCTCGTGGATCATGGCAATTAGCGGATAACTCATGGCTTGTGGATCATTGCTTATCGCCTAGTGTTCATTGTTCAGTGCTCATTGTCACCATCCCCTGCGGCACAGGAAATGCAACAATTCCAGACAAACACGCGGCGGGCACCCCGATGCGGGTCCTCTTCTGCCGCTGGTTGCTGATTCCTGCTGTCCCCTTGTCCGCTATGGCGCGGCAGGCATGGCGGGAAATGAGCCGGCCGGGGTAGGCAATTTTTTCCCGGTCAGGGTCAGAGAAATGTTTTTTTTTGCCCCTTGCCGCAACGTCGCCCCGTGCGGCTTTGCATGACAGATGAGCTGCTCAACATTTTTTGACGGATTGACTATGAAAATGAACATCATTGCGATCGGTTTCTGCCTCGCCTGCCTGGCCGGCTGTTCTACATTTTCGGAGATGGGCGCCCGGCTCAACGATCGAATCGATTCCCTGTTCACCGAAAATGAACAGGAAAACTATGTGCCGGTGGTCTATCCCGCCGAGCTTGCCCGCTATCCCGCGGACCACAACAGTTTCAACCAGCCCTTCCCGGGGCCGGGGCAATGACATGATCATCCTGCATCCCGTCAATGAGCCATCTGCGGCCACAAGACGGATGCGGGAACAAAAGGGGAGCTGACGGGCATAAAGTCTGCTCCGGAGAACAAAAGAGGCGAACATGAGATACGCAGCAGCTGTGATGGGTATGGTTTTTGGTTGCATGACCCTGGGTCTTGCCGGGTATGCCGCGGCCGGCAATGACTATTCGGTGACCACGGGCCAGGGCTACAGTTATCCGCATCAGGTGCCGGGGGATTATGTGTACCGCACCGGCCGGGTTTTCGTCCCGGAAGAGAACGGGGTCAGCTGGTGGCCGGACCTGCGGGGGCTGTTTGGGCGGCCAACGGCGACCGAGTCCGCTCCGCTTATTCCGGCCGAACAGGCCATGGAGTTGAAATTGAAGGTCCGCGAACTGACGCAGCAGCTGATCGATCACGCCCAGGAGCCCATCAACGAACAGTCCCGCATTATTGTCACCACCTTTGTCAACCTGAACCGGCTGTACAAAACTTCGGGACTGGGCCGGGCCATGGCCGAGCAGATGATCAGCGAACTGCAGCGGTCGGGAATCGAGGTGATTGATGTGCGCATGACCCCCTCCATCCAGATCGAAGAGGGCTTCGGCGAGTACGGCCTGTCCCGGGACATGGCCCAGCTCAGTTATACGCATGATGCCCAGGCCGTGGTGGTGGGAACCTATACCATCAGCGACGGCCAGGTGATGATCAATGCCAGACTGCTGCAGCAGGGTGACGGACTGGTGCTGTCCAGCGGCTCCATTGTCTTTCCGGCCAACCGGCTGGTGCAGGGCTTTCTGCGGGATGAGGCAATGCCCCCCACCAGGGGAACAATGGTCGAACTCCATAATTTTACCGACATTGCGCCGGCAAAGTAACGGATAGCGGGAGGAGAAGGATGGCACCGAATAAAAGAAACATTACCGGCCGGCAGGGGCAGAGGGCAAGAATTTCCCGGCCGGCCATTTTTCCATGGCCTTCACCCGGTCTTGCGGTGCGGATCTTTCTGCTCGTTGGGCTGGCAGGCGCCGGCGGCTGCGCTTTTACGC
>JACQYM010000065.1:2281-4735 GCA_016208225.1 Deltaproteobacteria bacterium
CGGCTGCGCTTTTACGCCGGCCGAATATCAGCAGGAGCCGCCGGGCAAAAGCACCGGCTTGAAAGCCCTGGATGCCCATGCCTGGGACTGTTACGAACTGGGACTCGAGTATATGGACCAGTCCCGTTACGAGCTGGCCCGGCAGCAGTTTGCCTTTGCCGCCTCCTCGGCTGTGTCGAAGACACTTTATGAAGATGCGCTGGAAGGCATGAACCGCGCCGAACAGATTATCCGGCAGCAGCGCTGATGGTTGCCCGGAAGCCGGACGGACGCAAATTTAGCACAGAGAGCACAGAACCCACAGAGCGAACTGACTGTAAAAATAGATATTTCTCCGTGATCTCCGTGTGCTCTGTGGTGAAAAAAGACTTTTTACGAATTCATCAACAAGAGGGATGATAAAAATGATATTCTGCCGGTTTTTCCAGGGGCTTTTTATAGCGGCGCTCACTCTCCTGCTGCTTACCGGCTGCGCCGCCCCCAAACAGGGCGGCACGCTGTCCGTGCTCAGCCCGGATTTTTTCGGGTTCGGCGAGGAGCTGGCGCGGCAGCTGGTGGCCAACAGGCAGGACGGCGGCAGGAGCGGCGAGAGGCTCATTCTCACCACCTTTGTCAACCTCGATGACCTGTATGAAACATCCGGCTTCGGCCGCACCCTCACGGAAGCGCTCTCCACCAGTCTGTTCAAGCAGGGGTTCGGCGTGGCCGAAATCAGAAAGGCGCCGGGCCTGTATGTGAAGCGGGACAGCGGCGAGCTGACGCTCACCCGGGATGCGGCCCTCATCGCCAAGGAACAGGAGGCCCAGGCCCTTATTGCCGGCACCTATTCCCTGACGCCGACCACGGTGATCGTCAATGTCAGGATGATCGCGGCCGATTCGTCGGCGGTGATGTCGGTGGGCGCCGTGGAACTGCAGCGCAGCGCCAATATCAATTATCTGCTGGCTGAAAAAAAAGGCGCGGCAGCCGGGCCGATGTCGGCTTATGAGCGGTAATGCCCGTGCAGAAGGAGAAGGTACGATGCGCTATTTCATGATTTTTTTGCTGCTGCTCTCCGGCTGCGCCGGCCAGACCGTTGACCGGCCGGCGGTGACCACCGGGGCGCCGGTGGTCTATATCCATCCCATGGTGCCGGCGGCTGCGGAGTTGAGCAGGACCTCGGTGGCGGTTCCGCCGTTTGTGGTGCCGAACGGCATGGATGTCAGCCAGGGCGAGAAAGTGGCCGCCCTTTTCCGGGACGTGCTGCTCGGCAAACAGGCCTTTCAGACGGTGAAACTGGTCGAGCGGCATTACGGCTCACTGGCCGAGGCCACGACCATTGCCGGCGAAGCGGGAACAGACCTGGTGCTGGCGGGCAGGATCAAATACCTGCTGAGCGGAACGCGGGTGGGCGGGGCCAGGGTGGAGCTGTCGGTGCGGGTCATTGACGTGAAGACCGGCGATACGGTCTGGTATATCGAGCAGGCCATGGACCAGCAGATGGATTATCCCGATGTTTCCCTGGCCCACCGGCTCGGTTCGGTCTTCTCCACCCCGCCGGTCCGGGCCCCGGAAGGACCGCCGGTGGTGGCCAACATGCTGGTGCGCATTGCCGTGGATATGGCGGATGTCATGGCCGGGGACCGCTTCGTGGCAAAAATGTAAGGAAAATTGCGGATTTGGGATTGCGGATTGCGGATTTAACAACCACAAGCCACCAGCCCTGAGCCATCAACCATCAACCATCAGCTATCAGCTAATCCGCCAGTCTCAATTCTTCAGAAACGGGTTGTTCAAGAGCAGCGTCTCGGCCCGGTCCGGACCGACGGAAAGCAGCATCACCGGAGTGCCGGTGAGGTCTTCGATTCTCCGCACATAATCCCTGGCGCTGCGCGGCAGATCGTCCACGCTGCGCACCGCACTGATATCTTCGTCCCAGCCGGGCATCTCCTCATAGGAAGGCTGTAATTTCTGCGCCGTGCGGATATTGCCGGGCATGGCGGTAAACGTTTTGCCCTCCGCCTGATACGAGGTGGCGATTTTCAGCGTTTTATGGCCGCTGAGCACATCGAGCTTGGTGATGGCCAGGCCGGTGATGCTGTTCAACCGCACCGCCTCGTTGGCCACCACGGCGTCAAGCCAGCCGCAGCGCCGTTTCCGGCCGGTGGTGGCGCCGAACTCGCCCCCCTTTTTCTGCAGCGCGTCCCCGGTTTCGTCAAACAGCTCGGTGGGAAATGGTCCTTCGCCCACCCGGGTGGTGTAGGCCTTGAGGATGCCGATCACCGCATCGATATGGGCCGGGCCGAAGCCCGAGCCGGTGCAGGCATTGCCCGCCACCACGTTGGAGGAGGTGACAAAGGGATAGGTGCCGTGGTCAATGTCAAGCTGGGTGCCCTGGGCCCCTTCAACAAGAATCTGCTTGCCGGCGCGTCGGCCCTCGTCAAGCTTTACGGAAACATTGGCGATATAGGGCGC
>JACQYM010000066.1 GCA_016208225.1 Deltaproteobacteria bacterium
CCTCTCAAACCTGCTCTGCAGCCGTTCGCGCATGGGAATTGTCCAGTGTTCATCATTTTCCTGAGCCAGAAAGGGGCCGTGGTAAAGGCGGAATGCCTTACCGGCAATGGCGTTGGCCTGGACGGCATTGTCGCCGTTCTCTTTCAGAAGGGCTTCGGCGCTGCTGAGCAGACGTTCAAAGGCCCAGACATCCACCCAGCAGTAGTGCGGATTAATGGTCACCTTGCCCTGCTGGAGAAGAATTGCTTCAGGAGCGCCGAGCAGGCTCCGGAGGCGGAACAGGGTAGTGTCAAAGGAGCGGCGCGCCTTGTCGCCGTCTGCTTCGGGCCACAAGGTGTCCATGATGTTCAATTCGCTGACCTTGCGGCCGCCGAAGGCCAGGAGGGCCTTGAGCAGAGCCAGGGGCTTGGTCTTTTTTTCAGCGGTATGGGGCATCTTCGTGCCGAACTTTGCCAGACCGAAGCGGCCCATGGTGTAGATCCGGAACGTCCAAGGCCATTCTTCCACCTCCTGAGGCGACTGGGAGATACGGAGCCCGCAGCAGTGGACAATTTTCTGGGCAAAGACTGTTTGGATCTTTTCATCAAAGGCCCTGCCGCAGAGTTTCGCCAGTATCTTCGGTTGCAGCATGAACGGCATCAACCCATGCTGGCCGCTGCCCAGTTCCATGGCCTGCCGCAGTGTGCGGAGCCCCGCCTCGCTATCCCCGCCGCTGAAATGAAAATACGTTTCCAGCAATCTGCCCTCCAATTCAAACTGACGATAGCCGGCATGCACTGCCGCGTCTTTTCCCTGATGCAGAAGTTGCCATGCCAGTTCCTCATCCCCTTGTTCGCCGGCGATGGCGGCGCGGAGAAGGATGCAGGCCGTTTTTGCATAGCAGAGCACGGCTGAATCTGCCAATTCCATGGCCAGGCCGGCCGCCGATGCCGCATTTTTCAGCCTGCCTTCCTGCATGGCCAGGGCGGCCTGCAGAAAATGATAACAGAACTGCAGGGATGAATCCTTGTTCTGCGGAATGGCTGCCATGCAGTTGAGCAGGCCCGCGGCAAACTTTGTATCACCTTTGTAGAGAGCAGCCCGGATACCATGGCATAACAGCATGCAATCCATGGCATGCTTCCCGGAGAGATCCGCCAGGGCAAGACCGTCGTTGAGTAATTTCAACGCCTGGTCGAACTCGCCGCGGGCATTTGCCAGAAATATCTCCGCGCCAATGATCCTGATGCGGCAATCCTGGTCGGAAAGAACCTCCCAGGCAACCTGGCGCAGGATATCGAGTTCTTCCTCATCACAATTTCCCGTGTAGATGCGGTAAATGGCGGCGTGCACCAGAATCTGGCTCTTGACCAGAATATCCCCGGTAGTCTTCGCCAGGCGTAACCCGCGTTCTTCCCAGACAGGGAAAGCATCATGCAGGGGATTGCGGAGGACAAGCGCCACATACATGCTTGCCGTCACACGATCGGCGGTTTCTCCATCGGGAAGCAGATTCGGCTCGGGCAGAATTTCCTCAATTATGGTCAGATAACGGTCGAGCGAAACACTGTCATCCATCCTGGCCAGAAGGCATTCCATGACCCCTGCCCAAGCCAGCATGGTATCTGTCCCCTCCCCATCCCTTTCGCGGAAGAGGTCAAAAGCCTGCTCAAAAAAATGCCGGGCGCCCAGAGAATCGGCTTCCCTTTCGGCCATGCCCAGCCAATAGAGCAGCCAGGGATCATTTTCAACCATACCGACGGGAAGAGACCGCAGCCATTTGGAGAGGACCTTGTAACGCCCTTCCTCGATCAAAGACCTTGCCTTCTGCTGAATCAGCCAGGAGAGACCTTCCAGGTCAGAGGCATCCCGCAGCAGGATGGAGGCCTGGTCCTCCTGCCCTGCTTCCATCATCAAGCCTGCTACCTTTTGCAGCAGGACCTTCTTCTGCTGCTCGGAAAACTGCATGGTTGTCCTGTCCTGCAGGAACCGGCGGAATAGCGGATGATATTGATAGAGAGGCTGTTCACGTTCCACCCTTTTGGTGAAAAGATTGGAACGGCACAGGAATGAGAGCAGGCTGTCGGCGTTGGGAAAACCGGTAAGCCGGGCGGCCTGGTCCGGGTGGATGCTGCTCAGAAACGAAGTCTTCATGAGGAACTCCTGCATATTCTCCGGCAGTTCATCAAAGACCTCAACTGCAAAATATTCGAAAATATCTTCCAGGCTGGCGGCATCACATCGAAAAGCCGCATCATTATTTAGCAGGCAGCCGTTTATCACCAACTGCAGACCGGCCGCCCAGCCATCAATTTGGGCAAACTCGACAGAGAGCTGCATCATGTCTGTCATGCTCAAGCCGCTCAACTGACAGATATTTCTGCACTCGTCTTCGGTCAGCCCCAGCTCCTCCCAGCCCAGAATCGCCATCTGCCGGTTGGCGCGCAACCGGGAAAAATTGGTGGGTGGGCCGTTGCGGCTCATAATAATCACCGCCAACCCCTCGGGCATTCTCGACAGCCCGGCAGGAAGCGCCCGATGCAGAGGGGCATCCGGTGATATTTCCTGATAATTATCCAGAACCAGCACAAACGGCGGCGTGACGCAACCGACCAGATTATTGAAAAACTGGCGGCTGAATTTCTGAATACCCTGGGAAGACCTGTCCGTCAGTTCCGATATTGTCTGTCCGGCGTTCCGGGACAGATTAGCAAATGCCAGGCTCAGGTAGCGGAAAAAGGAGCTGAGATTATCATCACCGCAGTCCACCTTGTACCACACAGAGGGAAGCTGCCGTGATTCCAGGTAACTCGCGACAAGACAAGTTTTCCCGGACCCGGCGGGGCCGGTGATAAAGGTAATGGGGAGCGACCTGGCCTTATCAAGCTGCAGAAAAAGGCGTTCGCGGGGTATGGTTGGGCCCAGCCGCGGTTTACTGATTTTGACGGTATTGCTGCTCATTGTGCCCCCATGTTGCTGTTAGAGCCCGCGGGACAAACTTGAAGCCTGTCAACTTGAATCAGACAGAAGGGAATGCGAAGCTACCGGCGCCTGACAAACATCCGAAAAAAACCTGCCCAAAAAAATACAACAGTTTATCAGGAAGTGTAAAGTATTTTATGGGATTTCTGTTACAGAGGCGGAAAAAGGCGCCCTGGAGCATCAGGGAATGGAAACTTCCCATGTAATCCTGTGGAACAAGACTTGTCCATTCCGGTAAGACTTACAAGCCTGAGATCATCATCTGAAATGCACCATCGTGTAATTTGTTGATAGTAAACGAATTATTTTGATCCGAAAACTAACTGGTAATGGTTATTGTTGTGATTTTGCCCTTGCAGCCTGTATGATCCGGTCGGACTTTTCCGGCTAACCGCCCATCTCCGCATGCGGGAACAACGAACAATGAAAGTCTCGCGGCGTAGAAGCGGGCCTTGCCCGCGATTGAAATATCCGCAATGCCTGAGGTCGCGGGCATGGCCCGCTCCTGCGTCCGGCCGGCACAACCAGACAGGAAAGAGGCTTTCATATAAAAAGGGTGACGGGAGGGGTGCCGGTGCTTCTCAGTTGCGAAAGGGGTTCACTCCATGCAATGGTTGCCGGCAAAGCAGTGGTCAGACGAAGACTCGGGGCATGGACTGCCGATTTTACCGTCGACTTCTCAGGGTGTGCACGCAGAATTATGGAATCCCGTGGCAGTGTAATTACCGCATTGGTTTTTCCGCATGCGTTGAAAATAATCAAAGAGAACAACGTGATCCATGGGTGATGGGGAGATGCGGCAATTTGCCGCACTTGCGTGTCAGGATGCATGGCACCGCTCTTGCTAACGGTTATCGTTCAGCGTGTACGGCTTCTGCCGGCAGGAGAGGCCGAACCTTTCCCTGCCGGAAAAATGGGTGCCCCTTGCTTCCGTTGCCGCAGAAGGCCATCCGCACATGCAATTATTGCCGGCAAAGAATGATCAGAAGAAGCCGGGGGACACGGTGGATATCGAGTTCCATCGGTTATTCAAGGGAAAGACAAGAACAACAAGCGACAAGAGAGAGGGAAAAAATGAAAAAAAGATTACTTGCAACAGGTTTATGTCTGGGGTTTCTTGCAGCCGCGCAGGCGGCATCAGCCTTTGTCTATGACTTTGAGGGCGCAGCCGCCTCAGGGAGCAATGACAGCGCGGTTACGGCGCAGCATCTCGGCACGCTTGCCGCCGGAGGGGCCTTGACGGTCCTCGGCTGGGCTGATGCAAACAATCCGAATGATATCGATTTTTACTCGTTTGCCGTTGCCTCGCCGGCCGGCGTCTTTTTTGATGTGGACTATGCCAACGATTTCGGCAGCACTGCTGACAATGATACCGGCATCGATGCGTTTCTGGCCGTGTTCAACAGCAGCCAGCAGCTCATCGCCTACAATGATGACAGTTCAGTCTTCAACTATACGACCACGGATCCCGGCTCCCTGCCTTTCGGGGATTTCGATCCGTTCCTGGGAGAGCTTACCCTGGCGCCCGGCACCTATTATGCCGCTATCGCTTCTTTCGCCAAGCTCCCGAATGCGCTTAATCAGCCGGGGATCACGACAACCGATCTGACGGTAAGCGGCACACTGGTGGACGGCGTCCTGGCGGATTCCACCTTTACCCTGGGCGGTGAAACCAGCGGTCAGTATCAGTTGCAGATCAGGGGAACAGTGGAAGACCAGCCCATCGGCCCGGCGCCCGTGCCGGTACCCCCCGCAGTTCTTCTCTTTGGTCCGGGCCTTGCCGGCCTTTATGCCGCCAGAAAAAGGAACAGATTATGCCGCCAGAAAAAGGAACAGAAATAAATAACTGCTGAATGCCGTTCAGCCTTTTATTCCGATGCGGCGCTATCCTGCCTTGAAACCATATGTCATATAACAACAGTATGTTGGCATGCTGTTTTTTGCATAAATAACCATCTCGTTATTTATCGTTAGGATTATGAAATGTAACATAATCCTAACATATAAATGGTCTTCATTGGGCATTCTGATATCAGGAGCGCATGGTGAGGCAGGGTATCGTAAATGAAGCGAGATGCCGGCCGGGACGATGGGAGCGTCCCGCCGGCGAAATGAGAAAGAGAAAATCTGAAGATGGAGGAACGCAATGAGGAGAAATAAAGGAAGAGGGAGATTGCAGCAGGCGGTCCGCTCTGTTTTTATGGCGGCGTTGACTCTGCTGGCAATTTGCAGCGCACTGCCCCAGGCCATTGCTGGCCAGGGGGCGGAAAACATGGTTTCCTGGCAATTGCTGGATTCTGAAGTGGTCAACCCGGGCGAGACCCTGACGGGCAGCACCGGGATTCTGACCAAAGGATATGTGGTTGAGGCCCGGGCCGTGTCTGCCCAGGGCAGCGCGCCGGTGCGCACCGGCAGGTATACGGTTGACATGACCGCTTTCTCCCCGCAAAAAGACCTGCCCGGCCAGAAGGCCGGGGTCTGGTATGTCCGGGGTACCTGGACTCTTACTGATCTGCCTGCAGATTCCGACCAGTTGAAAGCCCATCATAATCCGGGGACGATCAAGGGTTTTATCGAGACTGAACTGCCCTTCAACCCTCTGACCGAGGGCGGAAATTTTGATGCCCAGGTGCGGGTGCCGATGGCCCCCGGCGCCGCGGGCTGGGCCTCCGCAAACGGTACGTTCACCGGCAATGAGCGGTTTGAGGGCACGTTGAACCTGTTCTTCAAAAAATCGGCCGCCAGCCAGAGGCAGGGAGGTGCGCTATGAAACCAGCAAAACGCAGCTTGATCATGGCCTTTGCTGCCAGCCTGCTGTTGGCGGGCGTGGCCCAGGCGGATATCCCCGGCCGGGCGACACCGGCCGGCACCACGGTTCCCAACCCGGGCACCCAGGCCCAGGAACTGGCCAACATCACCTTCCCGGCCCCATACAATGTCTTTGAATTTACCGTCACCTGCGGCGCCTGTCACGGCGGCACCATTGACCAGCAGGCCGCCCACTTCGGCAACTGGGCCGGCACGAGCATGGCCAGCGCCATGCGTGATCCGATCTTCCGCACCAATCAGCTCATCGTCAATACGGCGGTGAAAAACCTGACCGGCGAGGACGGTGCGGGCAACATGTGCATCCGCTGCCACAGTCCGAACGCCTGGTATTCGGGACGCACCGATCCCATGCTCAACGGCGCGGCGGACGGCAGCAGCATCGAGCACAGTATCCTGCTGTCCACCGATGACGAGGGTATCCTCTGCGAGATGTGCCACCGGGTGATGGGCAACGTCACCATGAAGCGGGCCGACCTCGACCAGACGGACCCGGTGTGGAACATGATGGCGGGCATCAGCGACTGGCCCCATCTGGGCGATGCCTTCCCGGCCGGACCTGCCGCCGGCAATCCCTACGGGGACACGGCGCTGCAGATCAACGACGGCATGACCTACGCCGGCAAGTACGCCGGGTCGGTGGACATCTACTTCAACGACCAGCCGCTGCTGCAGGATGCCGCCGGACTCTTTTCCGTGGGCGGTCTCTATACCGGCCAGACTTACGGCATCTACCCGCCGGGCTGGGTTGATATGTTCGGCAACGACGTGGGCGGCCAGCCGGTGGTCAGTCCGGACGGCACCATTCCCATTCACTTCGAGCAGCCCATCGGCCCGCCGTTGAAACCGAACGGCACCTATGATTACCAGGCCCAGTCGGTTTCCCTCGAGCATCCCACCGTGGGGGGCGATTTTATCCGCTCCAGCGAGTTCTGCGGCACCTGTCATGATCTGACCATTCCGGTGCTCAATCACGGCATGCCGGAGCAGCGCACCTACACGGAATGGAAGAACAGCGACTTCGGCCGCAACCCGGCGGCCGGCACCTTCAAGCGCTGCCAGGACTGCCACATGCCGACCATGAAGCATGAGTATGCCGACGGCGTACCGGTGACGCTGAACCCCGATCCCACCCTGGCCGGCTGGTTCCCGTACGGCAAGGACCGCAACCCCAACGGCGGCACGGCATTCCACAAATTTGCCGGCTCCAACCGCGACTTGCCCGCGATGATGAAAATCCTTTATCCCGAAGTTGACCTGGAGGTCATCGGCGCGCCCACCGGCCGTGATACCAGGGTGTTCCCGGGCCTGATGTCTTCCCGCGATCTCGCCTGGGACCGGGCCAAACGCAACACGGAGATCTTTCTGCAGGACGCGGTGGACGTCTCGGTCAGCACCCCGGTCTATAATGCGGGCCTCGGCCGTTGGCAGGTACGGACCCGCATCACCAACAATGCCGGCCACAGCATCCCCTCCGGGTATCCGGACGGCCGCAGGCTTTTCCTGACCATGCAGGTCAAGGACGCGGCCGGCAACCTGGTCTATGAATCAGGCTATTACGACGAGGCGGACGCCACTTTGTACACGGACAGCGCCAGGACGCCGTTCTCCCTGGCCCATGGCCCGGCGATCGACAGCAGCGCCAATGCGGTCATGGTCTATGAGAAGATGACGGCCACCGACCCCAAGGACGCGGTAGGCAATCCGACCTATGTCGCCACCCCGTCCCCCAGTCTGCTGAACAACATCATCTGCTTTGACAATCGCATCCCGCCGGCGGGTTTCAGCTCGCTGGGATTTGAGGAGGCAGGCGTAAGGTTCTGGAATTTCACCGACCTGGGGAACGGCACGGTGCAGTATTACGAGGATGCCGGCCGGTATGCGGACCGGCAGAACTGGGACGAGGTGGTCTATACCTTCAACGCCCCGGCTGATGCCCAGCTGGTGGCTCGGGCCGAAGCGCACTGGCAGACCCATACCCGCGAGTTCATGGAGTTCCTGCGGGACAATGACACCTCTACCCTGCGTCCCGAGGGGCCGCCCAGCATCTTTGCGGCCAATTATCCCCTCACCCGCAATTATCTGAGCGATGTGATCGGTCTGACAACGCTCACCGATGCCGGCGGCAATCCGCTGAACCTGAACGACAACTGGGGCGGCATCGCCTAGCGGCCTGGCTGCTGACCGGCAAGGGCAGCCCGTTCATGGTGGCGGCTGATGACACGTCGTACACCACGGTCCCGGCTGCGCCCAGGGTAAAGGCCACGGCCGTGGATCCTTTTTCCACCAAAATCAGCTGGACATCGGTGGCCGGTGCCGAAGGCTATCAGCTCTGGATCCGTTACGGTATGGATACCAGGCTGGAAACCGATCCGGCCAGTACCGCCTCCTGGGACAAACTGGCGGTGCTCGATGCCGCCACGAAGAGTTTTGTCAATGACGGCCTCAATGTGGGCAAGACCTATCAGTACAAGGTGGTGGCCTTTAACGGCAAGGGCGCCGGCGCGGAATCCCTTGCGGTGGCGGTAACCACCCCCAACGATTTCCCGCTCCCCCCCATGAATCTCAATGTGCTGGGAGTGACGGAAAACACGGTCACCCTGAGCTGGTTTGACCAGGCGGACAATGAGACAGGCTTTGTCATCGAGCGGCAGGATGTACCGCTGCTCACTGCCGATCCCTGGCCGCCGTTTGTCGAGATCGCCCGTATCCCGACCCCGAATGGCGGGGCGGCCGGCGGGGTGAACTTCACCGACGGGGTTGATCCGCTGCAGCCGCTGCTGCCCGGTCATACCTATAATTACCGGGTGGCGGCTTACAATGCCACCGGCCTTTCCCTGTGGAACGAAAATGGCCCGGTCACGGCCACCACCCTCGGCATCGCGACCTTCCCGCCGGCCGCGCCCACGGCGCTGACCGCGGATGCACCGGCCGCCCTGCCGATTGTGGTGAATCTGGCCTGGACCGACAATGCCGACTCGGAAACCGGCTTTGTCCTGGAGCGGGCCCTGGACGCGGCCTTTACCACCGGACTGACCAGTGTCGCCCTCCCGGCCGACACGGTGAGCTACACCGACAGCGTGGTGGACCCGAATGTGACTTATTATTACCGGGTGAGTAGTTTTAACGATGGCGGTCTGTCCGCTTTCTCCAATGTGGCGACGGTGACCACCCCCGGCGAGGTGCCGGTGGCCCCGTCCAATCTGCGGGTGGGCAAGATAGATTCCGCCTATGTCATCCTCACCTGGATGGATAATTCCGCCAATGAAGCCGGTTTTGCCATTGAACGGAGTCAGGACGGCATCAATTGGAGTCCGCTGGCCAATACCGCGATGAATATTATCCGTTACAGGGACAGTACCGTGGCCCAGCGCACCGCTTACTGGTACCGGGTACGGGCCTTTAACGTGAATGGTTATTCGGCCTATTCCGGGACGGTGAGCGTAACTACGAAATAGCAGTATTGACGCCGGCGCCGGGAGATAGTCCCGGCCGCCGGTGATCCGCAGAGCATCAATGTGCGCTCTGAATTCAGTGATGCGGCAGGACATGGTAAAACGCAAACAACAGTCCTGCGGCACAAGACTTGTCCTTTCCTGCAAGACTTTCTCTTCGTAAAATCATCAAAGCGATATCAAGACATAATATTTTGATACGATTAATTTTATTATACGTGACGGTTCTGGGCCAACATGTATCGGCCAGCGAATTGAACCGTTTCCGGCTGGCGCACAAAAGCACAGATGGCCGTGGACATATTGGCTGTGAAAAGGGAAACCGCTGGTTGAGCAGGTCTCCTGTCAGGACGCAGGCGGGTGGAACATGGCGAAAAATATTAAATAACAAAGTGATAGATTGATAACATCTTACGGTGCGACAATTAACCGCATCTTCATATCGTTATGGCTGGCGTCGATTTTGCTAATGGTTATCGATCAGAAATTAGCAAAGCAAGGCAGAAAGGCAGCACCCCATTGCCGGCTGAAAACAGATGGGATCTAGTGGCAATACTGTTCACTTAATATAAAATTTGTGGTATCCTGTCAGCAAACTCAAACAGGAGGACCGCATATGGCACGTACTGTAGCAGAACTTCCAAGTGGCACTCGTATCACAGATTACATTAGTCTTGGCGTAATTACTAA
>JACQYM010000067.1 GCA_016208225.1 Deltaproteobacteria bacterium
ATCAGGCAAATCTGAAAGTCATGCAGCTGTCTGACGATATGCTGGGCAGCCTGCTTGATATCAAGGGATGAGGGCTGCCGGCTGTTTTGATAATTTTTTTACAACGCATTCAACGTGCTGAACTCGTAAAAAGTCTCTTTTCACCACAGAGCACACAGAGATCACAGAGAAAAAAGTTTTAATTACAATTAGTTATCTCTGTGGGCTCTGCGCTCTCTGTGGTTAATTTCCAGTTTTTACGAGTCCGTCAATTTTCAGTTTGGCCGAGACCATCAAATGTTATCCTGCCTCCCACCAGGGTCAGCACCGCCCTGCCGGTAAATTCCCAGCCCAGAAACGGGGAATTGCAGCTTTTGGACACCACATCCTCTTTTGCATAAACAAATTTTTTCTCCGGATCAATGACGGTAATGTCAGCCGGGCTGCCTTCGGTCAGGGTGCCGCCGGCCACGCCCAGTATTCTGGCCGGTTGCAGCGAGAGAAGTTCGATCATCCGGGCCGGGGTGAGGATGTTCTCCCTGACCAGGGCCAGGGTGAGGGGCACGGCGGTTTCCAGGCCGATAATGCCGTTGGCTGCCTGATCAAATTCCACATCCTTTTCCATGGCGCTGTGCGGGGCATGGTCGGTGGCGATGGCATCAATGGTGCCATCCCTGAGACCTTCCCGGATGGCGGCCATGTCATCCGCCCGGCGCAGGGGCGGATTCATTTTGGCCCTGGTATTATAGATCCCCACCGCCTCTTCGGTCAGAGAAAAGTAATGGGGAGCGGTCTCTGCCGTGACGCGGCATCCTTTCCGCTTGGCGCGGCGGATCAGGTCAACGGATTCCCTGGTGCTGATATGGGCAATATGGATGGGACGGCCGACATATTCCGCCAGCGCCAGGTCGCGGTAGATCATGATCTCCTCAGCCACCGTGGGAATACCCCGTAAACCCAGTCTGGTCGACAGCGGGCCTTCATTCATGACCCCGTTTTCGCTCAAGCTGCTCTCCTCCGCATGGGAGATGACGAGCAGGTCATGGTTGCCGCTGTATTCCAGGGCGCGGCGCATGAGCTGACTGTTGGCCACCGGCCGGCCGTCGTCGGACACGGCCACGGCGCCTGCTCTTTTTAATTCCCCGTATTCAGCCAGTTCGGTGCCGCGGCTGTTTTTGCTGATCGCCCCGACCGGATAGACCCGGGCTGCTCCTTCGGCAGCGGCTTTGGTCAGAATGAAAGACGTCACGGACTGATTGTCATTAACCGGGTTGGTGTTGGGCATGCAGGCCACGGCGGTGAAGCCGCCGGCCGCGGCAGTCCTGGTGCCGCTGGCGATTGTTTCCTTGTATTCCTCGCCCGGTTCCCGCAAGTGGACATGCATGTCAATGAGACCGGGAACCAGCCATATCCCCTGCAGGTCGATGCATGCGGCCTCGGGCGGGCAGGCGATTGAGCCGGCTTTGCCTCGCTGGCTGATCATGCCGTCGATAACGAGCAGGTCGCCGGGCTCATCAATAGTGTTTGCCGGATCGATAATACGGCCATTGCGCAGCAGTAAGGTGTGGCGGAAAGTCATCGGTCGTCGCCCCCCATGATCAGGTAGAGTAAAGCCATGCGGACCGCCACCCCGTTGGTGACCTGATCCATGATCACCGACTGTTCGCCGTCAGCCACGTCAGTGGTCATTTCCACCCCGCGGTTGATGGGGCCGGGATGCATGATAATGGCATCCGGTTTTGCGGCCCGCATCAGAGAGCGATTAATGCCGAAAAAGGAGGCATATTCCCGCAGCGTAGGCAGCAGGGGATCGAGCTGGCGTTCCTGCTGGATGCGCAGGGCCATGACCACATCGGCATCTTCCACGGCGTCGGCCACCCTGGGGCAGACAATTGCCCCCATCTGTTCAATACCCGCTGGAATCAGGGTGGCGGGGCCGCTGACATGAACCTTGGCCCCCATCTTGGTAAAACCGAGAATATTCGAATGGGCGACCCGGCTGTGGCTGATATCGCCGATAATTGCTATTTTCAACCCCGCAATCCTGCCTTTCTTTTCCCTGACCGTCATCATGTCGAGCAGGGCCTGGCTCGGGTGTTCGTGCGTCCCGTCACCGGCATTGATCACCGAGGCCCTGATGTGTTTTGCCAGCAGATGGGGCGACCCGGAGCTTGAGTGGCGGATAACGATAATGTCCGGATTCATGGAGGCAAGATTTTTAGCAGTGTCGATAAGGGTTTCCCCTTTTTTGGCGCTGCTGGTGGAGGCGGATATGTTGAAGGTGTCGGCGCTCATCCGTTTGGCCGCAATTTCAAACGACAGTCTGGTGCGGGTGCTTGGCTCGAAAAAAAGATGGATAACGGTTTTGCCGCGGAGAGTGGGAACTTTTTTAATGGGGCGTTGCGAGATTTCTTTAAATGATTCAGCCGCGTCAAGGATAAAGGTAATATCCCGGGACGAGAGTTCCTCCATGCCTAATATATGTTTATGCTGAAAGCGATATTCAAATTCCATGGGGAGAAAAGATCCGGCACGCCGGAAATGAAATTGCAGGGGAAGAACAATCACAGTTGCCGGTTTACGGTTGGTGGATGTCAGAATTTCAAAAAGCAACATCCTTACCCGTAAACCGGTACCCGTAAACCGTAAACCTAATCCACATTTTTGCCAGCAAAAATGTAACTCTAAACCGGCCGCAAATCAGTGGGTATCACAAAAAATATCGGAAACTCATACTGGGACTGTACCCGGCATAAGGGACCGTAACGAAATGGGTAAAGATGTAATGGCGATTTCGCAGCGGCCTCTCATGGTTTAACGGCAACCCGCGGTGTGACAGGAAATTTTTCAGCTATGGGATTATATCACCAATGCGCTGCCATCGCACAGAAAATTTCTCCTTGTCCCAGGACCAATAAAGGATGAAAGCTTTCCCTTTCAGGGCCTTATAGTCCACAAAACCCCAGAATCTGCTGTCGTGGCTGTTGTCCCGGTTGTCGCCCATGACGAAAAGGGAGTGGGGAGGAACGGTAATCGGGCCATAGTTGTCGCGCGGCGGGTTCTGGCCGGGGAATATGTTCGGATCGAGGTGCACAGCATATTTCACTTCCAGGAGTTTCTCGTTCACATAAACATTTTTGTTTCTGATTTCTATCCGGTCGCCAGGCAGACCGATTACCCTCTTGATAAAGTCCTGGGAAGGATTCTCCGGGTATTTGAAGACGACGACATCAAGTCTTTCCGGGCTGCCTATGGGGATCCAGGTTTCGCCGGTAAAAGGATTTTTTATGCCGTAACTAAATTTATTAACCAGAATGTGGTCGCCGATAAGCAGGGTGGGAATCATTGATCCTGAGGGAATCTTAAAGGCCTGCACAACAAATGTTCTGATAAAAAGAGCTAAAATCAGGGCAATGATTATTGCTTCTGCATACTCACGGATAACGGATTTTTTCTTGTTTTGAGACAAGACACAGCTCCTCTGGCGGCAAAAAATGTTGTTATTTCATATGCCGGCAATAATTGTTGAAAACGAGGAATGGAATTTGCTTTATTCCATTGCACATTGTTTCGCAGGACAGGCCGCCCAGCCGGAAAACCGGATGGGAGAACAAAACCGGGCTTTGCCGGCTGGATAAATATCATAAAAAGAGTTAATTGGGCCGGCCGCCGAGGCAGCTGCCGAAAATTAAACAAACTTAGCACCAATACTCCAAAAGGCGCTAAAAAACAAGGGGATTATCCGAAACTCTACGGGATAATCCGCGAAAGGAGAAGGGCAAAGGGGCGATTGTTTGAACGGGTGTTAAGGCCACGCCCCCCTTTCCACTGTTCTCCCGGGCGTCAAGATGAAGAAAAAATCTAACATGCTAAAATTAAAATAAAAAAACTACTCCTCCGGATAACAACCGCTGTAGCACCAGATATGGTGGCTGAAAATATCCGTTGCTACAAAATATTGGATTACTTCATTTCAGTATGCGGGGTGAAATAAAAAAAAGAGGAGCTTGTTTTTTTAACATGCCAAATTAGCGTGTATTTTTAAGTGGTTTGCGGTTGACAATCTTTTCAAGATGAGTGTTTAATATTTTTGTGAAAGTCACCCTTTGGTTATGAAAGGGTAATAGCGGATTTAAGAGAAATTTATAGGTTATTGCCATATGGCCCCTCTTAGCTTGCCAAAGTTCAATTTTGATCTGAAAAAATTCAGCCTGCCCTTTATGCAGCAGCAGAATTTAACCGTGGGACTTGATATCGGATCCCACGCGGTGAAGGTGTGTGAACTTTTGGAGAGCGGCAAAAAAATGAAACTCGTCAGTCTTGGCAGTGCCCGTCTCCCTGCCGAGGCGGTTGAAGACGGGGAGTTAAAGGATCCGGATGCCGTGGCCGCTGTGATTAAAAGTCTTTTCGACAATTTGCAGATCAAAGGCAAAAAGGTCGGGATCTCCATCTCCGGTTATTCGGTAATTCTCAAGAAAATTAATCTTGCCGTTATGAATGACAAGGAACTTGAAGAACACATTCAGTCCGAGGCGGAACAATATATCCCCTTTGATTTGACCGATGTCTATCTTGACTATCAGGATTTAAAAACCAATACGACGGAGGAAGAGCGCACCGACGTCATGCTGGTGGCGGCAAAAAAAGAAGTTGTGGATTCCTACCTGCTGATGCTGCGATCCATCGGCCTGAAACCTGTCCTGGTTGATGTGGATGCCTTTGCCCTTGAGAATTCTTACGAGACGAATTACGGCCAGGAAGGGAGCATCGTGCTGGTTGATATCGGCTCCTCCAAGATGAATATCAATATCGTGGCCAAAGGAGCCTCGCTGTTTGCCCGTGACGTCGCGCTCGGCAGCAGGCAGTTGACCGAACAGATTCAGGGGAAATTCGACCTGGACTTTGAGCAGGCTGAATCCTTGAAGATCGGCGCGGTTTCCCCTGCGGAAAAGCAGGAAGATCTGGAGGGTATCTTTATCAGTACCACCACCCAGTGGATCATGGAAATCAAAAAGGCCATTGATTTTTATAATTCGAATTTCCCTGACACTCCCTTGACAAAGCTGCTGATAAGCGGCGGCGGAGCCAAAGTGAAGGGATTGGATCGCTACTTCAGTGAAGAGACAGGGCTGCCTGTTGAAGTATTGGATCCGTTTCTCATGACCATGGCCGATACGAGTAAAATAGACCCGGAATATTTAAAGACTATTGCACCTGAGATGGCCATTTCCGTGGGACTGGCAAGCAGACCCTGTCCTTTTTAAGGGCCGTTGCGAACAATGATATCACAAGCAATTTCGTTGCAGCCCCTTATGCCGTGCACAGTATTTCGATGGAACAGTTATTTTTCCACAGCGGCTTGGGATTTTTGACGCACCTTTAAGTACAAGCGAAAGAGTGTCATGATACGAATAAACTTATTGCCGGTCCGGCAGGTGACATCATTGCAGGCGAACATCAAGGAGTTAAATGACAAAAAAGCGAAATACAATGCCATTCTCAATGAGATCAAGCAGCTGGAGCAGGAAAAAGAGAAACTGACGGCAAAAATTGATGTTATCAAGCAGTTGAAATCCACTTCCCAGGTAACGGTGCGTCTGCTTGATGAAATTGCCAAGGCAACGCCCCCGGACAGCATCTGGCTGGAAAGTTTGAAGCAGACCGGCGGGTCCGTCGACCTGAACGGCATCGCTCTGGATAACACGAGACTGGCTGATTACATGGATAGCTTGTCCGCCTCCCCATATTTTTCCAGCGCCACCCTCGGCAAATCTTCTTTGACAACGATAGCGAGCCAGGATTTGAAATCGTTTTCCCTGACTCTGGCGATCAAGACGCCTGAAAGCGACAAGGCGGCTGCTGTTCAGGACAAAGTGAAATAAATATGGACAAAGTCAAGATACAAGAGGCCATCAATTCATTTCTCGATGACCGGGTTTCCCGGCTGAAACCTGCGCATAAGATTGCTATCTGTGCGGCGGCCCTTCTGCTGCCGGCCATTGCTTTTTATTTTATCACCTATTCGCCGAAAACAGCGGAAATCAACAACCTGCTCACCCAGAAGCAAAGTCTGGAAGCAGAAATAACAAAAGTCGAAAAGGCATCGCGGGAGATCACCAAACACCGGGCGGAAATGGCGGAAACGAAACTGATGTTCGCCAAAGCTTCCGCCCTCCTGCCCCAGCAGCAGGAAATTCCCTCTCTACTGACCAGCATCTCTGACATCGGCCAGAATTCAGGACTGGACTTCCTTTCCTTCGTTCCCAAAAACGAAATAAAAAAAGAATTTTATGCCGATATCCCGGTGGATATCAAGGTGCGGGGCACGTACCATAATGTGGGCGTGTTTCTTGATAAGATCAGCGATCTTTCGAGGATTGTCACCGTTTCAGATATTAATATGAGCGGGCCGAAGCTGCAGGGCGGGGAAATGGTTCTTGAGACCACATTCAATCTTGTTACCTATCGGTTTGTGGAGCCTGCCCCGGCAGGAACAAACAAGAAGGCAACTGAGACGAAAAAGTAACTTTGCACGCCGGGGGATGAAACTCCATCTAATGTACATGAAAAAAAGGCATATATTTTCAGCATCAAAAAAGATTTTTTCGGGTATTGCCCTCTTGTCGGTCTGTTTGTACCTGCCGGCCGCGGTACATGGAGAAGACCCTGCTGAAAATACGGGAAACCCGAGCCAGCAGACCCAAGCGGACTATTCCGCAAAAGTCAAGGAACTCGTCAACTTTCTGGAAGGCAGGTCAGATTCTTTTGAATATCAGCGTATCGGCAGACCTGATCCGTTTATGCCATTCATTAAAGAGAAGGTTGTCACCGCCGAGGTGGAAATTCCGGAACAGGAATTGCTGGGATTGCAGAAATTTGAACCGGGTCAGCTTACTCTTGTTGCCATTGTTGTTGCCGAGGAAGGTCCCCTGGCCATGGTGCAGGATTCCGTTGGTCGAGGATATGTCATACGGAACGGAACTGCGATCGGCAGATCCGGGGTTGTTGACACGATTACCGACAACCAGGTTGTTATCAAACAGCGGTATGAAACTACCGCAGGCGAGGAGCGCTATAAATTGGTGGAAATGCTTCTAAAGAAAGAGGGGGAAACGCAACAATGACCCTGATGTCCCGTTTACAAAATGTATGCCTGCTGGCAATTCTGATTATTCTCTGTGCGCCCTTGCATCCGGTCATGGCAGGTGACGCGGGCAAGGTCGGCTCATACCGCATTACTGATCTCATCTGGCAGCAAAAAGACGATGGATGGGTTGGTCAGATCAAGGGAGATGCGGTTCCGGCGTACACCATGTATGAATTGTTCAGCCCGCATCGGGTAATTATTGATATTGCCAACGGAATTTTTCCCGGATCTATCAATTTCCCCCTGAAGTATGCGAAAGGCCCGGTTTCCTCGATCAAGGGCGAGGTTTTCGCTGACCAGAATCCGACCGTGGCCCGACTTGAACTGCTCCTGGCGGATGACAGCGCCTATTCGGTGGTGGGCAGCGGCAATGACATTCTGGTCCAGTTCAAAGCCGCGGCCCCGGGAGCAGAGGCAAAACAGAAAAATAAAGCTGAACGGACGATCAAGGACATCACCATCACCGCTGCCGGCAATATGACGGCGATTCATGTTCTGGCTGACGGGGGGCCGATTCAGAAGTATCAGTCCTCGGAGCTGGCAAAGGAAAACAATCATCCCGCCCGGCTGGTCGTTGATCTGCCCGGGATGGCCACGCAGGGACATGCTGTTCCTGGGGACGATGGTTCGCCGGTCACCCTCGTGCGGGCTGAAAATTATAAAGACGGGACCAGGCTAATCCTTGATGCCGCGGCAGACGAGCTTTTCCGCTATTCCATTGCCCCTCAGCAAGAGGGACTGGTCATCAGCGTGGAGGAAAAAACGGCAGATCCCACGCCGATCATAGCGGAAATCACCGGCGTATCGCCTGCTGAAATTGCTCAGGCAAAACCTCCGGCAAAAAATACTCCGGCGCCGCCGGCAGCAGAAAAAATTCCCTCTGCTTCGGTCACGAAATCCGCCAAACCGGCAAACAAGGGCACTACGGCGGATCTGGCTTTTGAAGGGTACACGGAACAGAGAATTTCGGTGGATTTCTACAAAATCGATCTGCACAATGTTTTCCGCCTCATCGGGGAAATCAGCGGCAGAAATATCGTTGTTGATGAAAAGGTGAACGGTTCCTTGACCTTGACCCTGAACGATGTGCCCTGGGATTTCGTGCTTGATGTCATCCTCAATCTCAAGGATCTGGCCAAGGAAGAGCGGTTCAACACCATCGTTATTTCCGAAAAGAGTGATGAATTTTCATGGCCGCAACGAACGCAGGAAACATTGGCCATTGAGCGGAAAGAGGCCATTTCGGTCACCAAAAAAATGGATGTTCCCAAAGAGAAGATTGAAGGGACGAGATATATTCGCGAAGCCAAGAATCTGGAAGAGGCGGGAAATGATGCCGGCGCTTTAGCCCTGTATGAAAAAGCTTTTCAAACCTGGCCGGAAAATGGCGAGCTTGCCAAGCGTATTACCTATCTCTCCCTGGTGAAACTGGGGTTAAATGCCAAGGCGGCCCATTATGGTCAGATTGCCGCCGAACTTCTGCCCCAGGATACCGAGGTGGCATTGCAGGCTGCCCTCAGTCTGGCGAACATGGGGAGGGTTCAGGAGGCAAAGAGCTACTTTGATTTCGCCGTCAGCGGGGTGCGTCCCTCGCGGCATGCATTGGCGACGTATGCGGCCTTCAGCGAGCAGAACAACAGCAATGAAATGGCCCTGGCACTTTTGGCCAGGTTTGAACAGATTTACGGAACATCCCTGGAGACCATGGTCAGCAAGGCCCGCATTTATGATAAGCTGGGTGATGCGGAAAAGGCGGCTATGGAGTACCAGTCGATTCTGCTGTCCGGGTTCCAGGTTCCGGCTGATCTGGAAGCATATATCAAGGAACGGCTTCAGAAATAGTGCCTGGCCGGTTTGCGGGCAGATACTGGGTGGAAGCCCTGATTATTTCATTACACAAAGGCTGCGGGCAGGTTGGCTTCCAACCTGCCTTTGACCGCCACGATTAAGGTATGGAAACAAAGATGAAAATGACATCACGCTTTTCTTGTCATGGGTCGCAGGGGCGAGTGTGCCTGCAGCAAGGGCAGAACATGCAGTTCCCCAGGCGGCGCAAGGTGCGTCGCGGAGCTGTGCTGCTGGTCGCTCTGTTCCTCTGCACACTGCTGGCCGGCTGTTCGAAAAGAGCGCCGGATTTCAGAGGCGAGCAGGAAGCCGAAGATTTCATGAAAAAGCATACATCAAAGGCTGCGAATGCCGAAGCCTTTGAATCAACCGCTGAGAAGGAAAAGCAGGGTCCTGCCGAACTGCCCACCAGATTCCAGCAGCCCACATTTCTGCTGTCGGAAACCGACTCTCTCTCTTCCGATGATTTCGCCATCCCGGTCGGGGCGGACATATCTTCCCATGCCGCGCCCGTCACCCTGCGGGAGATCATGAAAAAGCTTGCCGTGCTGAAGGGCATGAATGTCAGCTGGGCCAACGATGTTGACCAGGGTGCCCTGGTGGATGTCGATATCAGGGCGGAGGATGATTTTTTCGAGGCAATCGACAATATTCTGCGCCAGCTTGACTATTTTCACGAGGTAAATGGAAATTCCATCATCATCAAGCACAAGGAAACCAGAAAGTTTCATATTGGCATGCCGTTCATGGCCCCGCAGTTCAATCTGGGGGTAGGCGGCGATGTGCTGGGCGGCAATGATGTGTCCGCCCATGAGATGGCGGGGAAGATCCAGGTGACCAGTCAGCCGGAAAATGCCAACAGTTTTGATATCTGGGCCAATATCCGGGAAAATCTTGACCAGATTCTCGATATCTGGACGACGGAAGAGGTTGTGGCGCCGCAACCGGCGGCAGCTCCGGCTGCGGGGCAGATGCTGTATCCGGCGGATGCCGTGGCGGCCGCCGCGCCGGCGGTCGTCACCAACAGAAAACCGGGCAAGGGATATTACACGATTGATAAGCCGGTCGGTCTGATCACCGTTACCGCCCCCCGCTCCCTGCTGGAAAGGGTAGATAATTACATAGGGAATCTGAAGAAAGAACTGTACCGGCAGGTGTCCATCGAGGCCAAAATCGTGGAGGTGACCCTGTCAGCCGACAACCGGACCGGCATCAACTGGGAGGATCTGCTGCAGAATCCCCTCAATCCCTTCAGTTTTTCCATTGTTTTTCAGAAACTGAATCCGCAGTATCATAATCTCGGTACCCAGAATAAATTTCTCACCCTGCAAACCCAGAATTTCGGGCTTATCCTGGATGCCATTGAGGAGCAGGGCCATGTGGAGGTCATCTCCAACCCGAAAATCAGCGTCATGAACGGCCAGCCGGCCATGATCTCGGTGGGCTCGACCCAGACCTATATCGACACCGTGGAAGCCAGTGTTTCCGACGGCGTGGTCACCTACAGCGTTGAAACGTCCAGCGTCATGTCCGGCTTGGGCATGGCGGTCATCGCCACCATCATCGATGATGACGAGGTGGTGCTCACCCTGACCCCGGTGACCTCCGAGGTGACCTCGCCCATTGAGTACAAGCAGTTCGGCCTGGACGGCAGCGAGGTGGGCCTGCCGGAGGTGGCGATCAGGGAAATGACCACCCTGGTGCGGATCAAGAACGGCGAGATGCTGATAGTCGGCGGCCTGATGGACAGCACGAGCGATTATTCCGAGTCGCAGATTTCGAAGCTGGGTGACGCGCCGGGGCCGGCCGGCAAACTGTTCGGTGAAAGCGGGACGATCAAGGAGAAGAAGGAACTGGTCATTCTGCTGCGACCGGTTGTGCTGCCCTGACAAAACAGGCGCAGGGAATAAAAAAGGGGCGTCAGCGGTGAAAACCGCTGGCGCCCCTTTTGCGTAAAGTCTCCAGGTTTCTTACTGCTGCTGCTCAGCCTTCGCCTGTTCCTGTCTTTTTTTCATGGTGTTCTGAAAAAGGGCCATGAAGTTGACCGGCTCCATCAGAAAGGGCATGAACCCGCCATCCACGGAAACCTGGCTCATGATCTGCCGTGTGAAGGGGAACATCAGGGCCGGGCAGTCCACGGCCAGAACCATGGACACATGCTCCTGCGGAATATTTTTCAGAATAAAGACGCCGGCATGCTCGATTTCCACAATGAAAAGAGTTTTGCCATCCTTGACATTGGTCACGGTCGCGGTCACGGACAGGACCACTTCCCAATGATCATTCTCCAGTTTTTTATTTTTCAGGCCCAGATTTACCTCCACTTTCGGTTCCTGGGCCGCTAAAAATGTTTCCGGCGCATTCGGGTTTTCAAAAGAAAGGTCTTTCAGATACATTTTCTGCAGCCTGAAGATAGGAGCTTCACCCTGGGGAGAAGCATTCTGCTCATTCTGTTCAGCCATGATTTTGTCCTTTGTTCGGATAAATTAGTTATTGGATATTGATTGGATCAACTTTCTGTTGCCGGGTTGCAGCGATTTTTACCACAAAACACCTTAGCATTTCAGCAGGCAGCCCGTCAACCGGGCAACGAAAATTGTAACTATCCAGCAGCACCCCATCTGTGTCCGATCAGGCTTGCTCAGATAGATCAGCTATACCTCGCAAGCCTGCTTGAACACATCTGGAGCACTGCTGAACAGTTACAGTTCGGGGTTTGAGCAATATTTGGGCATATACTGGATAGTTACCGAAAATCTAACTCAGTATCTGCTTCAGGAACATGCCGGTATATGATTTCGGCGCCTGCGCTATCTCTTCCGGGGTGCCCGCCGCCACGATCTCCCCTCCTGCATCGCCCCCTTCCGGACCGAGATCAATGAGAAAATCAGCGGTTTTGATCACATCGAGATTGTGTTCGATGATCACGGCGGTATTGCCGCTGTCCACCAGCCGGGAAAGCACGGCCAGCAGATATTTGATGTCTGCCGGATGCAGGCCCGTGGTCGGTTCGTCGAGGATGTAGAGGGTTCTCCCCGTACCCCGTTTGCGCAGTTCGCGGGCCAGCTTGATGCGCTGCGCCTCGCCGCCGGAAAGGGTGACGGAGGACTGGCCAAGGGAGATGTAGGAGAGGCCGACATCGGCCAGGGTCTGCAGGCGACTTTTGATGGCCGGAATGTTGGTGAAAAAAAGCAGCGCCTCTTCCACGTTCATGTTCAGGATCTCCGCGATGTTTTTGCCCCGGTATCTGATCTCCAGGGTGTCCTGATTGTAACGTCTGCCGCTGCATGTCTCGCAGGTGACATAGACGTCGGGCAGAAAATGCATGGCGATTTTGATGACCCCGTCTCCTTCGCATTCCTCACAGCGGCCGCCCTTGACATTAAAACTGAAACGACCCGGTTGATAACCGCGGGCCCGCGATTCCGGCAGGCGGGCCAGCAGTTCCCGGATCGGGGTGAGAACTCCGGTGTAGGTGGCGGGATTTGACCGGGGCGTGCGGCCGATGGGGCTCTGATCAATATCGATGACGCTGTCGATATTATCCAGTCCCGTGATGGAGGCAAATTGTTCCGAGCCGCCATGCCGCGGCTTTCCCAGCCCCTCTCTTGCCCCTTTGAAGAGACATTCCATAACAAGGGAGCTTTTGCCCGATCCGGAGACCCCGGTGACGCAGGTCATTACCCCCAGGGGAAAATCGGCGTTCACCTTTTTGAGATTGTTGGCGGTGGCGCCTGTCAGTCTGATCCATTGTTTTTTCGCCCTGGGCTGCCGTCTTGCGGCCGGCACCGGGATTTCCAGGCGGCCCGAGAGAAAGCCGCCGGTCAGGGATGCCTCTTCCTGCAGCAGACCGGCAACCGGGCCGTTGTACAGCACCCGGCCCCCATGCACCCCGGCCCCGGGCCCCATGTCGAGCACATGGTCGGCGGCCGCGATCGTTTCACTGTCATGCTCGACGACAATAACGGTATTGCCGATATCCCGCAGGTTGGTCAGCGTCTTGATCAGCCGCTCATTGTCCCGCTGATGCAGACCGATGCTCGGTTCATCCAGGATATAGAGCACCCCGGCCAGCCTGGAGCCGATCTGCGAGGCAAGGCGGATGCGCTGCGCTTCGCCGCCGGAAAGGGTGGCCGCGGTGCGGTGCAGGGACAGGTAACCGAGGCCGACATCGAGGAGAAAGGTGAGCCGGTTGTGGATTTCCTTGACAATGGGCCGGGAGATGAGCTGCTCCTGCGGGCTGAAATTGATGCGCGGCAGCTCATCGGCCAGCTGAACGATGCTCATGCCGGTCAATTCATGGATTCCCCATTGACCCACCCGTACGGCCAGGGCAACCGGTTTGAGGCGGGCGCCGTGACAGGCGGGACAGGGTTGCTCGTTCATGAAAAGGGTCAATTCATCCCGGCTGGCGCTGGAGGTGGTTTCCAGATAAAGGCGGCCCAGCTGCGGCAGAACCCCCTCAAACGGCGTATGGGAGGTGAGAGTGCGGGTGCCGCGCACATACTGAAAGGGGATGGCCTCTCTGCCCGTGCCGTATAAAAGGACATCTTTGGCCTTTTGCGGCAGTTTGGCAAAAGGGGTGGACAGGCTGAAGGCATAGTGGCCGGCCAGGGCCTCCAGCAGCTGGCTGGAATAGGACGTTGCGGAGCGGCTGCGCCAGGGGGCAATGGCGCCCTGGCGCAGGGTGAGGCCGGGGTCGGGAACCACCAGGTGCGGGTCGAAAAAATGTTTCACCCCCAGCCCGCTGCATTCGGCACAGGCGCCCTTGGGATTATTAAAGGAAAACAACTGGGGGCTCAGGTCAAGCAGACTGGTGCCGCACTGCACGCAGGCGGCCCGCTCGCTGAACAGTTTTTCCTCCCCCGTGTCGGGAAAGGTAACCAGCAGAAACCCCTCGGTCAACCGCACCGCCGTGGCCACGGACTGGGCAAGCCGTTGCCGGGCCCCCGGTTTGATGATAATACGGTCAACCACGGCCTCGATGGTGTGGCGTTTGGTCTTGCTCAGCTCAATTTTTTCATCCAGACCGCGCAGGGCGCCGTCAATGCGCACCCGGACAAACCCCTCCTTGCGCAATTTGTGCAGCAGCTCGGCATGTTCCCCTTTTCTGCCGTCCACCAGCGGGGCGAGCAGAATGCTTTTGGTCCCCTCCGGCATGGCCATGAGGGTTTCGACCATGTGTTCGATGGACTGGGGCCGGATTTCCCGGCCGCAGTCAGGGCAGTGCTGACGCCCGACGCGGGCGAAGAGCAGGCGCAGATAATCATAGATTTCGGTGATGGTGCCCACGGTGGAACGGGGATTGCGGCTGGTGGTGCGCTGCTCGATGGAGACGGCGGGCGACAGCCCTTCCAGGGAATCCACATCGGGTTTATCCATCTGGCCGAGAAACTGGCGGGCATAGGTGGAAAGGGATTCAACATAACGCCGCTGCCCCTCGGCATAGAGGGTGTCAAAGGCGAGGCTGGATTTGCCGGATCCGCTCAGGCCGGTAAAGACGATCAGCCGGTTGCGGGGCAGATCAACGTCGATATTTTTCAAATTATGCATCCGGGCGCCCCGGATACGGATTGTGTCAGGTTCCATGGTATGCGAGAAATTACGGTGAAAGGAGAAACAAAAAGTTCATTGCCTGCCCGCGGCAGCCCGGTGGCGCTGCCGTTCTTTCCCATTCCGGGGGAAACAGCTGTGTACATGAAAGGCGTTCTGTCGAAGCAGGCATCCGCTATGCGCAATGTACCCGCAAGGAGAGTGCTTGACGATAAAAAAATATCATCGGAACAGCTGCCGCCGAAGAGGCATGCCGCTGCATTGTCAGGGGTAATTATAAAAAATTATTAGAGTATTTCTTATTTTTTTTTGGTAATCTGCCGAGCCTGTTCCGGTTGGGGAAAAAATGGCCGTGGGTCCCGGCTGCCATCCCGTTGTTCCGGTGTGGCGGAAATTGCACGGCGGGGCAAAATCGGCGGCAGAGAATTTTTTGCTTGACTTTGCAAACCGGAGAGCTGTAATAAGTGCCTCACTTTTACTACCAGGATTTTCAAGCTGAGATAACGGCTTGCCAGCCTTCATTAATCAGGGTCCACGGGGCAGGAGAGGTATTTCCTGCCGGCAGGGAAAGTTCCTGGCTGACAGCGTAAGCATGATGATACATTTTTCAACAGGGGGATTAATGAACGCCTTTTTTCTGTCTCTTGCCGTGATCCTATGCGGGGGTGTTTTACCTCTTTTCATCCACCGCCAGTTCAATATGATGAAAGCAGCCTGCTTCGCCCTGGTTGCCGCCGGTTGCGCCCTGGGTCTCTTTGACACCCTTTCCGCCCTGCTGCACCCCGGGGTGGCCGCAACAGTATCCTGGCCGTGGCTGCACATCTTTGCCTTGTCCTTTAAAATGGACAGCATTTCCGCTTTTTTTCTGATCCCGATCTTCCTTATTTCACCGCTGGCCATTCTTTACAGTCTGCATTACATGGAAAAGCCGGAACATTCGCTGCGCACCGCCACCAATTATTTCTTTAACGCCGTGCTGATCGTTTCCATGGCCCTGGTTGCCTGTGCCGATAATATTCCGACCTTTGCCCTGGCCTGGGAAATCATGTCGGTTTCTTCCTATTTCCTGGTTGTCTATGACTTTCAGGATAAAGATACCCGCAAGGCCGGCTACCTTTATTTCATCTTCGCCCAGGGCGGCGCCATGTTTCTCTTTGCCGCATTCGCCGTCATTTACCGGTATACGGGCAACTTTGCTTTTATCGACCTGGCAACCCTGCCGGAAACAGCGAAACTGATTGTTTTCATCCTTGCATTCATCGGCTTCGGCTCAAAGGCCGGCATTTTCCCGCTGCACATCTGGCTGCCGTATGCCCATCCTGCCGCGCCAAGCCATATTTCCGCAGTCATGTCCGGCGTCATGATCAAAATGGGTATCTACGGCATTGTCCGCATCTATGAACTGCTCGGCACCCCGTCCCTTCTTTTCAGCCAGATCGTGCTTGTGGCGGGCATGATAACCGGCGTGCTCGGCGTGGTGTATGCCCTGGGCAAACAGGATGTGAAAAAGCTGCTCGCCTACAGCAGTGTGGAAAATATCGGCATCATTCTGATCGGCCTGGGCATCGGCATGACCGGGGTGGCCACCAATACGGCGGCCATGGCCTTTTGCGGCTTTGCCGGCGCCTTCATGCATGTTTTTAATCATTCGATTTTCAAGTCCCTGCTCTTCATGGGGGCCGGGGCCATTCTCCATAAGACAAAAATCAGATCCATCGAGCAGCTTGGCGGACTGATCAAGAGAATGCCCATCACCGGGCGCTCATTTCTGGTGGGTTCGCTGGCCATCTCCGGACTGCCGCCATTCAGCGGGTTCATCGGCGAATTTCTCATTTATTACGGCAGTTTTCAGGGGCTGCACCTGACGCGTGCTTCATTTATTCTCACCGCCATGGCGATTGTGTCCCTGGCCGTCATCGGCGGACTGGCCACCGCCTGTTTTACCAAGGTGGTCGGGCTGGCTTTTCTGGGGGAGCCCCGTTCCGCCGGCGCCGCCCAGGCAACAGAGGCCGGTTTCACCATGCAGCTGACCATGGTTTCGCTGGCCTGCGCCTGCCTGTTGATCGGTGTTCTGCCCGCTCCTTTTGTCCGGCTGGCATTCAAGGGTATCGGTGATCTGCAGCTGGTGGGGGGCTATGCCCCGGATACCTTTATTGAGGTGCTTGACAACATCTCCAAGGCAGCAGGCCTCTTTCTTCTCCTGGTGCTGGCCATTTCCGCCCTGCGCACCCTGCTTTCGCATGCAGTATACCGGCACCTCCTATGCCGCTTCCATGGTTGATTTTTACCGGCCGTTTGTGCCGATCAGGACGATCTATGCCGGGATCAGGAAGATCTTTCCGGGAGAAACGACGTATCAGACGGAAGTGGTGGATATCGCGGAAACCAACATCCAGGGAAGAATCATCAAACCGCTCTTTAAAGTGCTGCAGATGCTGCAATGGATTCAGCATGGCAATATTCAGCTCTATATCGGCTATATCGTCCTGACCATTATCGTGATGTTGCTGCTGCTCTAGTAACCCAACACCAGCGGCGTCTTTGGCGTTGGGTTACGCTTTGCTAACCCAACCTACCGAAAACACGAAGCAATCAATGTTCCATGGTACTGGCTATAAAGGGACAAGTTATTTCGGAACGGCTCCTGAATTCATATTGAGGTAACGGATGGAATCAATCGTATCATTCTGCTTTGCTCTGCTGGCTGCACCTCTGCTGGCAGCGGTTATCATGAAGGTAAAGGCGTATGTCGCCGGCAAGCAGGGGCCGCCTCTGTTCATAAAATATTATACCCTGGCCAAACTGTTCCGGAAGGGCTCGGTGTACAGCAACAGCACGAGTTTTGTCTTCAAGCTGGGGCCGGTGATCTCCTGCTGCAGCGCGATCATGGTGTTGCTTTTTTTCCCGTTTGCCGGGGTCGCGCCCGTCTTTTCCTTTCACGGCGACGTGATCATTCTCTTTTATCTCCTTGGTCTGGGCCGGTTTTTCACCATCCTGGCGGCGCTTGATACCGCTTCGCCCTTTGAGGGCATGGGGGCGGCCCGGGAGGCCTATTTCTCCACCCTGGCCGAGGCGACAATCTTTGTCGTGCTTGCCCTGTTTTTCCGGTTGACCGGTTCACTCAGTTTTGCCGGGTATTTTACCGGGACAGCGGTGATCAATCTCTGGAATCCGCCGGCCGGTTCCCTGCTGCTGCTCGTCGTTGTTGCCATGTTCATGGTGCTGCTGACGGAAAACTCCAGGGTGCCGGTGGATGATCCCGCCACCCATCTCGAGCTGACCATGATCCATGAGGTGATGATCCTGGACCACAGCGGGCCGGATCTGGCGCTCATCGAGCTGGGCGCCTATCTGAAGCTGTTCTTTTATTCGGCATTCATCACCCGTCTTCTCTATCCCTTTCAATTGGAGAACGTATACCAGAACGGCATCATTTTTTACGGCATCGTCTGCCTGATCTATGTGGCAGTGGGCATAACGGAATCAATTATGGCCAGATACAGGATGCACCTGGTGCCGAAATTTATATTGACCTCTTTTGCCCTGGTCTTCTTTGCGACCATCCTTACCATGGAGATCGTCCGATGATACAGATTACCGACGCGTTTCTCGCCTTTGTACTCCTGACCGTTCTGCTCTCCCTGGGATCAAACAGGATGATGGAGCTGGTGTGGCTGATGGCCGTCCAGGGCATCATGGTATCGCTGGTGCCGTTGTTTGTGGAGCAGCATCAGGGCATGGGGCCCGGCGGCATCCTTTTTCTGCAGATCATGATTCTGATTAAAGGCGTTCTCATCCCGGGGTTCATGTTCATTGCCCTGCAGAAGGTCAAAATCAAAAGGGAGGTGGAGCCGTTTGTCGGCTATCACGCCTCGCTGATCATCGGCCTGGCCTTCATCGTTCTGTCCGCCTATATCACCGACCGTCTGCATATCACCTTGCCCGGCGGCCATGCCCTGCTGCTCATTACCGCCATCACCACGCTGGCCTCCGGCCTGTTTCTGCTCATGGCGCGGCGCAAGGCGATCACCCAGGTCATCGGTTATCTGATGATGGAAAACGGCATCTATCTGATCGGTACGGCCCTGGCCAAGCAGACCCATACCCAGTATGTGGTTGAATTCGGAGTGCTGCTTGACCTGCTGGTCGGCGTAATGATTATGGGCATTGTGCTGCATAATATCAACAGTGCCTTCGACGATGTTGATACCGGCCTGCTGGGCCGTTTAAAGGATTGAGAACATGTTAGAACTTGTCTTCCTCATACCGCTGTTTGCCGGGGTGATGGCAAAATTCTTTCCGGTCAAACTCGGCCGCGGCATCCTGGTCGTTACCGCCCTGCTGCATATGCAGCTTACGGTCATGTGCTGGATGCAGATCTTAAAGCCGGTTTTTCCTGAATATTTCTGCGCCTCGCCCGAGGGCATGCTGGTGCTGCTGGTCACCTCCTTTATCTTCCTCTTTATCTCGGTCTACAGTGTCTCCTATATGAGTGAGGCGGATATGGAGAATGAATCCGTTTTCATTGCCTGCATGCTCTTCTTCCTCTCCACCATGAGTATGGTGGTGCTGGCTGATCATCTCGTCGTGCTGTGGATCGCCATTGAGGCGACCACCCTGGTCAGCGCCCCCCTGATCTTTGTGCACCGGTCAAAGGAGGCGCTGGAGGCGACCTGGAAATATGTGCTGATCTGCTCGGTCGGCATCGCCCTCGCCCTGCTCGGTTCCTTTTTCGTCACGTTGTCCATGGATATCGGCCAGGTGGAGGTGCCCCTTACCTTTTCCGCCCTGCACACGGTGGCGGCAAGCCTCGATAAGGCCTGGCTCAAGGTCGGCTTTGTGTTTATTGTCATCGGCTACGGCACCAAGATGGGGCTTGCTCCCATGCATACCTGGCTGCCCGACGCCCACAGCGAATCGCCCAGCCCGGCCTCGGCGCTGCTCTCCGGGGCTCTGCTGAACTGCGCCTTTCTCGGGGTTTATA
>JACQYM010000068.1 GCA_016208225.1 Deltaproteobacteria bacterium
AGTGCTTTAGGCGTGTTAGGCATTCAGACACCCTCCTCCCCGGTCAGCACCTGCCGCACCTTGACCGTCAGGGATTGGCCGGAAAAAGGCTTCTGGATGAAGTTCACACCTGCGTTCACTACCCCGCAATGGCTGATGACATTTTCCGTGTAGCCGGACATGTAGAGCACCTTCAGCCCCGGGAACTGAACAGCCAGCCGGGCGCTCAGATCGCTGCCGCTCATGCCGGGCATGACCACATCGGTCAGGAGCAGATGCAGCGGCCCCTCGTAATTTTCCATGACTGCCAGGGCCTCCCGGCCGTCTGCCGCGGCAATAACCGTGTACCCCTGCCGCCGGAGGATGGTGTTGGCCAGGTCCCGCCCCTGTTCGTTGTCTTCCACCAGCAGGATCGTCCCGCTGCCGCGCACGTCATCCGGCTCCATGGCAGCAGTTGTGATCAGTGTGCCGTCTGCCGCGGCCAGGGGCAGATAGATCTTGAAGGTGGCCCCTTGGCCCGGTTCGCTGTAGACCCAGATGTTGCCGCCATGCTGCTTGATGATGCCGTAAGAGGTGGCCAGCCCCAGACCGGTGCCCTTGTCCTTGGCCTTGGTGGTGAAAAATGGTTCGAAAATGCGCTCCATGGTGTCGCGGTCCATGCCGCAGCCCGTGTCGCTGACACAGATCATGGCATAGGCCCCTGGGGCCACGCCGGGCCGCTGCTCCGCGTAATGTTCATCCAGGTCGACGATGTCCGTCTCAATGGTCAATGTTCCTCCGTCTGGCATGGCATCCCGGGCATTGACCCCCAGGTTCATCAGCAATTTCATGGGACGGATGCTCCCGGTGCAGGTCTTCCAGCACTATTTCCCCATAGCCGAGAATAACGGAGAGCAGATTGTTGAAATCATGGGCCACGCCGCCGGCCAGCCGGCCCACCGCTTCAAGCTTCTGGGCCTGGCGGAGCTGCTCCGCCAGCCGCTGCCTTTCATCCTCGTTCTTCTTGCGCCGGCTGATGTCGCGCACAATGGCCCACATGCCGACCGGCCGGCCGTCGCCCTCCCGCAGCAGAAAGGTGTGCAGCTCCACCGGCAGGAGGGTGCCGTCCTTGCGAAAGTATTCCTTCTCATACACCTCGGAATAGCCGCAGGGGATGATCTGCTCCGCCACGATCTTCTCCTCCATCTCCCGCCATCTGTCCGGGGTCAGGTCCATGAAGGTCAGCCGGTGCAGTTCCTCGTCCGTGTACCCCAGCATGCTCCGGTAGACGGAATTCCATTCCAGCAGGCGGCCCTTCATGTCAACCATGACAAAGGCGTCCGTCATGCTTTCGTGCAACCGCCGGTACTTGGCCTCGCTTTTGCGCAGCGACTCCACCACCTGCCGTTTTTCTCCGGCCCGGCGGATGGTCAGCAGCAGCTGCTGGGCGTCATAGGGTTTCCTGATATAGGAATAGGCGCCCAAGTTGATCGCCTCGATGGCCGAATCCTGCGAGGCGTGCCCGGTGAGCAGGATGCACTCCATATCGGGCGAACACTGCCGCAGGCGGCGAAGCACCTCAAGGCCGGACATATCTTCCAGCCGCAGGTCGATCACGGCAACAGGCACCTCCTGCCGGGCCGCCTCCTCCAGGGCCTGGCCGCCGGTCCCCACCGGCAGCGGCGCAAATCCCTTGAGCCGCAGAATATCTCCCAGGGTGGTGCGCAGGGCGGCGTCGTCATCCACGATCAGCACGGGGATCGGTTCATGGCCGTGGGTCCAGGCTGGGTTGTTGGTTTCGGGTTGGATCATCTCGTCCTCAATATGCCTTTCAGCTGCTCGGCCCGGATATCGCCCAGTTTGCCCAGCAGTTCGGCAACGACCAGCGGCTTGTAGAGGCAGGTGCAGGCGCCGAGTCCCAGGGCCTGCCGCACCACCGGGGCCATCTCCTGCCGGTGGCCGGTGATCAGCACCACGGGCAGGGCCGGATAGCGGCCCCGGATTTTCCGCAGCACATCGAATCCGGAAATATCGTTGAGCTTCATGTCAAGCAGCAGGAAATTGGCCTCACCCGCCATCTGCTCCACCGCTGCATGCGGGTCACTGATGGTGGTCACCTGAAAACCCCGGTATGCCAGGATTTCACCCATGGTCCGGCAGAAATCCGGGTCATCGTCCACCACGGCAACGGTGCGCATCCTGTTCAGCGTCGCCAGCAGCTCGATGAGCAGGCGGATATCGATCGGCTTGTCGAGCACGCCGATCACTCCCTCCTCCAGCCCCTGGCTGATGTGGTATTCGGCGGCATAGGCGGTCATCAGCAGCACCGGCACCCCGGGCAGGATACGGCGCACCTCCCGATGCAGCTCCACGCCGCTCAGGCCCGGCATCCTGATGTCGCTCAGGATGCAGTCGAACACCTCGGAGTCCACCATTTCCAGGGCCTGTTCCGCGGACCAGGCCTCGCCCGGCCGGCAGCCGCTCGCCGTCAGGATATCGGCCAGGGTGTGGGTCATGCGCCGATCGTCGTCAACAATGAGCACCCGCAGCTTCTCGCTCATGCTCCCTCCTGGCGGATCGGCAGAAAAACGGTAAACGTCGCGCCCCGGTCCGGTTCACTGCCGGCCTCGATCCGGCCGCCGTTGGCCTCCACCAGCTTCCTGCTCACCGCCAGCCCCAGCCCGATGCCGCGCGCCTTGGTGGTGAAGAGCGGCTCAAAGAGCCTGGCCATGTTCTCGGCGGCAATGCCCGTCCCCGTATCCGTAACAGCCATGGCCACCATCTCCTTTTCCCGGCGGGCCGACAGCACCAGTCTGCCGCCCCGGGCCATGGCCTGACAGGCATTGACCACCAAGTTGCCCAGCACCTGGGTCATCTGACGCTGGTCGACATAAACGGGCGGCAGATCAACGGGAACATCCAGGACCACGCTGATGTTGCCGGGCACGGGGAACCGTTCCAGGGTATGCGCGGCCAGCTCGGCAGGGACCACATTCGTGCGGTCCAGGGATTTGATGCGGGAAAAATCAAGCAGATCGCTGATGATCTTTTCCGCGTTCTGGATCTCGTTTTCCAGGATGCCGAGGTATTCCTTCACCTTGTCGCCGGCATCCGGCTGCACCAGGCGCAGGTAATAGGCGGCATTGGCCATGACGGCCAGGGGATTGCGCAGTTCATGGCCGATGCTGCCCGCCAGCTGCCCCACCGCGGCCAGCCGTTCCTGGCGGAGGAGCTGTGCCTGGGCCTCGCGCAGCTCCCGGGTGCGCTCGCCCACGTCCGCTTCCAGCTGGCTGGAGTAACTCTTAAGCGTCGTTTCAGTCTGCTTCTGCTCTTCAATGTCGGTGTTGGAGCCGAACCACTTGCTGATCTCTCCGTCCGGGTTGCGGAGCGGCAGGGCCCGGGTCCGAAACCAGCGATACACCCCGTCCGCCCGCCGGATGCGGAACTCGATGTCGAAATCGCTGCCCGTTCTCACCGACTCCTCCCACCTCTCCTGCACCCTGGGCCAGTCAGCCGGATGGATCTGCCGTGTCCAGCCCGTGCCGAGCTGCTCCTGCTCGGCTATGCCGGTGTACTGCACCCACTGGGGACTCAGATAATCACACGCCCCGTCCGGCCGGCAGGTCCAGACGAACTGCGGCAGGGTTTCAACCAGGGTGCGATAGCTCGCCTCGCTCTCCAGCCGGGCCGCCTTTGCCTGGAAAAGTTCCCGGTAGTGGAGCTTGGCCCGGCTCTGCCAGACGATCGCCACCACGGCGACCAGGGCCGCCACAATGGCCAGCATCAGCATCATGATGAGTCCGGAGATGGAACGCCAGGCCTCGAACACCTCGGCCGCATCGATCTTGGCCACCACAAACCAGGACGAGCCCGGCACGGTCCGCAGGGAGGAGAGAACCTCGACCCCGCGATAGTCCTTGCCCCGGAAGACCCCTTCCCGGCCCAGGGCCGCCAGGACCGACGGCATATCCGTGCGGCTGAGCGGGATACGCAGCTTGAACGACGCGTTTTTCCGGTGGCGCAATTCGCTCAGATGGAGCACCTCGTCGCCGTCCCGCCGGACGAGCATGGTTTCGGCGCTGGGGCTTTCCCCCGGCCAGGTTTCGATCATGGGATAGAGGAACTGCCGGGTGTCGCTCTGCAGAAGGACCGCGCCCACGGCGGCGCCGGACCCGGCCTCCCCGGCAAAAATGGGGGCAATGACATCCATGTGGGGCGGCAGATCGCCGGGACCGGTGTGCAGATCGCTCAGTACGGGCCGCCGATCACGGAAAGCCTCGGCCAGGTAGCGGGCCGCGTCCTCATGCAGCGAGCCGGTCCGGCCGGAGAGACTCAAACGCACCTGGCCGCCGGTATCAACCAGCAGGACATCGTAATAATGGGAGAATTGCTGGCGGGAGCGAAAGCGGGCGAGCACGGCCTCGGCAAGTTCCGGCCGCGGGTCGGCCAGCCAACCGGTAAACGCCTGGGCCGCATAGGGACTGGCAATGAGCACGGCGGCGTCGGTCAGATGTTCGTTCCGCCACTTGACGATCTGCTCCACCTTCAGCCGGGCGATGACGGTCAGATCTTCCTCGGCCTTGACCCGCAGATGGCGCTCCTGGCTGCGGTAAAACAGGGCGCCGCCCGCCAGCAACGCCAGCAGGGCCAGCCCGAACAGCAGGGTGAGCCACCAGGGGAAGGAACGGGGCGGATTTTCATTTCTGTTCATCGGTTCACCGCATTTTTCCATTACCGGACAGCGGGACTGCAGCAGAACATACAATAATTGTTTTATATCACGGCCGGAAGAGCCGTTGTCAAACAGTTTCTATTACTTATTTCGCCCCGGAAAGCTTGATAGCAAAGGGATGGAGCAAGGTGGCGGATGGCTGATGCTCATGGCTGATAGGTGATAGCGTATGGTTTGGGGCGAAGGTAGGGGGACAGGTCAAACGTTGGCCGGCACCCTGATTCCGGGGACCGCGGTTTTCACTTCATCGTAGACCTGCTCCGGCCGTGCTTCATACCGTCTGGAAAAATGAAAAGGCGCCAGTTGTTCCACCCCGGCGGCGCGGGCGATTTCTCCGCAGGCAGACGTGGTCAGATGGCCGCTCAACTCGGCATATTGGCGGTCAGCGGCCAGAAAAGCCGCTTCACAGAAAAAGATCTGGGCCCCGCGGGCCAGTCCGGCCAGTTTTTCCCGGTTGGCCGCCGTATCGCTCAGGTCAGTGGCATAGGCCAGCTTTCTGGCCGGGGTGACCTGGATGAGTTCATCGGCAAGGCTGCCGGCGGAAGCTTGCGAGCCGTCCGGCAACATGATCATCGCCTGCCGGTCGCCCGCGGAGGGACGTTTCTTGAGTTCGCCGAGCCATGGCCCGGCAGTCAGCCTGGCGGCAAGCAAGCGTTCCTTGATGATCGTGAGTTTGGCCGGCAGCTCCAGACCATAGGCCAGGACCGGGATGCCGGCATGGGCCAGGGTCACGGCCCGCACCTGGCAGTCCGCATCGGCCAGCAGCAGTCCGTCCGGAGCAAGCCGCGCTTCGAACTCGACCCTGCCGATTCTGCCGGCCTGCAATCCATACCCGAGAAGCCGGTCTTCGTGGAGTTCGGTGACCTCGAAGCGCGGCCCGCCCTCGCCGATGCGGTCCCAGTGAATGCCGTTGATCAGACTGGCAATGCGGTCCGCCAGGCCGGGCGGACCGAACAGCCGGCAGGGGGTGGCCACGCCGATGCGGGAGCGCAGCAGCCAGAGAAAGCCGCAGATGTGATCGATATGGGCGTGGCTGATAAATACATCCGTGACCTGGTGGGCCAGGCGGGCCGGCAGCCGGCCGCCTTCGCCGAGATCAAAGAGCAGGGAGCGCCTTCTGTTATGGAGCCGCAGGTGGAGAAGGGGGTCGCCGAACACGCCGTTCACCAGCACGGCGGTGGCGTCGCCGATGCGGACCACGGGGCGTGGGCCGGCACCTTTTTCAGGGCCGGGCCAGGGCGCGACATCCGGCGGCATGGCGCGCAGGCCCAGAGCGCCGGTGGGCTTGAACGTTGCCAGCCGGCCCTGTTCGTTGCGATACGCATCCCGGACCAGGAACTGATCCGGCGCCTCCTGGACATCGGCAATCCGGAGCTGCAAAGCATCAGGGCGTACCTCCAGGATTTCGCCCATGGCCAGGGTCCGGCCGGCCTTGAGCAGGGCGATCTGCCGGCCCTGCCAGTCATGGAGGGCGGCCGGAGGCGGCGGGGTGCCGGTGAGCAGGGTCCAGGGCGCCGGAATAGCCCTGGCCTGCGCCGCATGCAGATACTCATCCCACAATCGGGTGCGCTGCCGGGCCCGTTGCGCCTTGCGCGGCAGGCGGGCCTGGGCGGCGGGCTGTACAAAAACGACCTCGCAGCCGATGGTGGCCAGCTCATTGGCCACGGCCAGCCTTTCCGCATGGCGGCAGAGCACCAGCACCGTATCAATGGCCCCTGCTTCGACCAGGCCGGTCAGCAGTTCCGCGCCGGCCACGCCGCGGACAATGCCGGGCGCGTCAACCAGCACCATGCCCGGCGGCAGGGTCGCGGCCAGCCGCCGGACCGCCGATACCAAAGGCAGGCGGAAGCGGCCGGCATCCAGGGTGCAGAGCGCCTCAAGCGCCAGCAGCTGCCAGCCGCCATCGCGCCAGCGGCCCAGACAGACGGCGCCCGGCACGCCGAAGGCCGGGGAACCGGGATCAGCGCTGATACACAGACAGGCATGGCCTGCCCTGTCAAAAAACCCGGCCAGTGCGGTGGCCAGGGTTGATTTGCCGATGCCGCTTTCGCCAATCAGCAGCAGCCGCCGGTCCGCACCGGCCAGCCTGGCGGCAATCAGCTCCGGGTCATAGGCAAGGGACTCCATCATAACCATCCATGCCGGGCGTCACTCCTTTTTTAATTCCTTTCGCAGTTTTGCCTCGATTTCGGCAAACTTCGCATTGCGCTTCCTGGCCAGTTCTTCCTGAATGGCCTCCACGTTTCTGTTTTTGTCCTGCTGTTTTTTCTGGAACTGCGCCACCTCCTCGGCCAGATCGTGCTTTTTCTCGCCCCGGGGAATCCCTTCGATTTTCAGATGGTCCTCGACAAAGAGTTTCCAGCCGAACGCCCCCTCCACCGTCCGCACGATGCCCTTTTCCCTCAGCCTGCGGCTTAAGGCATACCCCGCCTCCGGGGAAATGGAAATCATGGCGCTGGCCTCTTCCACCGTCGGCGGCTGTTTTTTCTGATGCTCAAGAACGCGGATGGCGGCGACAAAGACATGCGCTTCCGTATACTGATCCATGGTGATGCCCTCGTGGTATTTATTTTAGGGTCCCTTCAGTCGGCTTACCAATCCCAACTTCCCGATCAGCCTCTTATACCGTTCCGCAGCCGGAAAATCATTTGAATTTTATTTGTCTGCACCGCAGAATTTTCATTCTGTTATTCCTATTCTCGAATATAGAATAAAAAACATCGGTCGCGGCGGTTTTCCGCTTTCCTGTCTGGCAGGAAGCGAGACAGACAGCCTCGCGTGGCGCAGGAACTTCATCCAGACCCTGCTGGAACGCGATTTCCCGCAATGGGGCGTGCGCGTGCCCGCCATCGCCCTGCAGCGCTTCTGGACCATGCTGGCCCATTACCACGGGCAGATATGGAATGCGGCCGAACCGGCCCGGGCCCTTGGCGTGAATGAATCCACCACCCGCCGCCATCTTGACCTGCTGACCGACGCCTTCATGATCCGGCAGGTGCAGCCTTTTCACGCCAACCTGCGTAAACGGAAGGTGAAGGCGCCGAAAATCTACGTGCGGGACAGCGGACTGCTGCACCAGTTGCTCGGCATCGACTCGCTCAAGGCTTTGCTCAGCCACCCCAAAGCAGGGGCCTCATGGGAGGGGTTTGTCATCGAGCAGGTGCTGCTGACCGAACCGCATGACGAGGCTTTTTTCTGGGCCACCCACCAGGGTGCGGAAATCGACCTGATTCTGCGGCGCGGCAATGCCTTGTTCGGCGTTGAGTGTAAACGCACCGACACGCCCCGCCTGACCCCTTCCATCCGGACCGCCTGGGACTGAAACGGGTGATCGTGCTCTATCCCGGCACCAAGCGCTTCCCCATCACGGAACGGGTGGATGCCGTTCCCGTGCCAACCCTCTGTTCCGGGAACATCATCCCCGATGATTGACAAAGGAAGGATAATTCAATTATCCGAATCAGCAGGTGTTGCGATTTCCAGCCACAGATAGTAATATATTTTTTATAAATACATATGAATACGCATGAATACGTTGCAGGGAGGAATAACATGAAGAGTACCACCATCCGCATGGACGACAGAATGCTTGATCGGATTGATTCCATGGCGAAATCCTTGAGCAGGTCGCGCACCTGGATTATCAACCAGGCGATTGAACGATTTTTAAGTTATGAGGAATGGTTTATCCATGAGGTTGAAGACGGCCTTAATGAAATGCGAAACGGTGATTTAGTCCCACCCGAAGAGGCGGCAGCCAGCTTCAAAAAGTGGGGGGTAAATGCGGATTAAATGGACCCGTCAGGCACTGAACAACCTTGATGCAGCAATACATTATATAGCTGCGGATAATCCGGGAAACGCCCAACAAGTTGCCCGGAAGATTTGGGACAGCATTCAACTGCTGCGTCAACAGCCCGGCATGGGCCGACCTGGCCGGGTGCCCGGAACCCGAGAACTGATTATTGCCGATCTGCCATTTATCGTTCCCTATGCGGAGCACAATGGTGAAATCGTTATTTTGCGCATCATGCACACCTCCATGAAATGGCCGGAATTATTCTGAACCGGCAGCCTCATCCCGATTTGAAATCACGCCATGTGCGTAAAATAAAAAAGGCCACGCCGCAGAAATTGCGGCGCAGCCTGTGAAGAACTGCATCAGATGCGGGTGCAGCAGCTTACTGCTGAATATACGGCGCGCCTGCCACCTCAACCACCAGGGCCGGCGGGTTGCCGCCATGGCTGGTGATGAAATCCCAGCCGTCGGTGCTGTTGTTCAGCAGGGCCCAGCCGTAGTTGGTTTCCCCGTTGGCCCAGGCCTGCACCGAAGCGGTGACATCCACGATAAACGGAGTGACGTAAGGTTTGGGACAGGTGATGACGGCATCGGCGGCGGTCACCGCTTCACTCCCGTCGGCCTGAATGCCGCCGCCCACCATGACCGTCATGGCCACATCGGCGTCATCCTCATCCGGGTCCCAGGCAATGATCTCTTCCCATTGCACGGGCTGCGGGGTGAAATCATACCAGACCGAGTACTCGTCCCAGGGCAGCCGCATGCGGTGGAAGCTGACAAAGCCGTCGGAGCCGCTCATGACATAGAAGAGCAGCTTGGCCGAGGTGATGGTCGCCCCCGGAGCAATCCGGCCGGGACCGTCGCCGACGATGTCCATGAAACCGAGCATCCCGTTGACCCGGCTGCCGTTGTCATCCATGTCCGTGGTCATGGTCAGCTCGCCGGCATAGTCCAGATCCGGGTTGTTTTCATTCATCTGGGTATCGATGGTGCCGCTATAGCCGTTCAGCCGCTGCTGGAAGATATGGGTGGCGGGCAGGGTGATGGGATCGGCCGGCGGCAGGGGAGGCAGTTCCGGCTCCGGGCCGAAATCATAGGTGCTGTTGGGGTTGAACCGTTCAAAGAGGTTGGTGGCAAGCGCAAACCGGCTGTCCGCATCCTCTTCAAAGAAAGGCTCCACGGTGATGATTTCTTCGTCATCCTCGATGGCATAGCCGGGAGAGAAGGTTTCCACGTCAACCGTGCCGGCTTCCTCGTTGATCCTGATGAGGCGCATCAGTCCCTGGCCGCCGTGCTCCCGGTCCTGGTAGTCGGACAGCATCTGGAAGACCGGTTTGCCCGCCTCATTGTGGGAGACGAAATAGTATTCGGTATGGGTGTGGCCGTTCAGCACCATGAAGATCTGCGGGTTGGTCTTCACGAAGTTCTGCCAGATTTTTTCCCCCACCGGCCCGCGGCCGCCGTAGACCACGTAGTCATGGGTGGAGACGATGGTGGGCAGGCCGTGGCACAAGGGGTTGTCGATGATCGACTGGGCCCACTGGAAGGCCTCCTCTCCGGGAAATTTCTCGATATTGAGATGCAGAAATTCCCGTTTCTGCACCTTGAAGATCTGGGCATGGTTCAGCTTGTTGGGCGAGGCGCCGATGTACCAGGGTTTGTCCTCGTAGCGTTCCGGGCCGAGATAGAGGGTGTAGAGGTCAACCCCGTCATGATTGCCCTGGCAGATGGAGTAGGGCAGTTTATTGGGGGCAGCAAACAGCGGGGCCAGGGCGCTCAGGGCGTTGTCCCACTGGGCCTGATCGTCGCCGTTGTCCACCACGTCGCCGAGATGGGTGACGAAAACAATGTTCTCCTCCTCCCTGTTGTCCAGCACCCACTGGATCTGGCTGGCAAAGATCGGCGTCAGTGCTTCCTCCTCGCTGTACACCTGGGTATCCGGAATGGCGACGATGGTAAAAGTTTTCTTCAGGGGCTTCTGGATGGTTTTGGGGCTGTCCTTGCCGGTCGTGCGATCACTGCCGGCAAAAGCGCTGGCGGCGCACAGGGCCTGCACCAGCGCGGTCAGGCAGATCATTGTGGTGATGAGTTTGCGCGTAAACATGGAATCCTCCTCTCTTTGCAGTTGTTGGTATGGGACTCTTTTCCTCCGGCCCTCCCCCGGGTTGCTGCTGATCTTACCAACGGTAATTGTGGATTGAGTTAAAAATGTATGAGAAGATGATGAGTGATCTGTTAATGAAAAAAGGGAAGGCATCTTTGTGGGAAATTTCCAGCAGGAGCAATGAAACATGCACCCATTTCTTGTCGACACCCATGCCCATCTCTGTGATCGGGTCTTTGATGCGGACCGGCCGGAGGTGATCCTGCGGGCGCGGGAAGCCGGCATTGCGGCCATCGTCATTGTCGGCGAGACCCTGGAGGATGCCCGGCGCAATCTGGTCCTGGCCGGGGAATACCCATGCCTGAAACCGGCGGCGGGATTGTACCCCCAATATGCCGATACGGCGGAGGCGGAACGGCTGATCGATTTCATCCGCAGCCAGCCGGGAAGTTTTTATGCCATTGGCGAGGTGGGTCTTGATTTCTGGCTTGCCAAAGAAGAACCGGCGAGAGAGGTGCAGCGCCAGGTTTTTCGGCGGTTTATCGAGCTGGCCGGGGAGCTTGCCCTGCCGCTCAACGTCCACTCCCGCTCCGCCGGCCGCCAGGCGGTGGCCCTGCTGCTGGAAGCCGGCGCCGGGCGGGTGCAGATGCACGCCTTTGACGGCAGGTTTTCCGCCGCCCTGCCGGCGGTGGAGGCCGGCTATTTCTTTTCCGTGCCGCCGTCCATTGTCCGTTCCCCACAGAAACAGAAGTTGGTCAGACACCTGCCCCTTTCCTGCCTGCTGGTGGAAAGCGACAGCCCGGTCCTTGGCCCTGATCCCGCCCAGAGAAACGAACCGGCCAATGTCGTGCTCGCAGTGCAGGCCATTGCGGAACTTAAAGATATTACCTGCGAAGAGGTGGAGGAAATGGTGCGGGAAAACAGCCGCAGGCTGTATGGGGATCTCGGAACAACGGCTGAAGCGGACAAGAGGTTATAAAAACCAGCTGAACATCCCAAAGTCTCCCTCAGCAATGATTCAAATTATGCCGGGCAACAATCAGGAAGGCAATTCAGCCATTCTTGAGGGTTAAGGTCGATTTTTTCAGACTGCGCAATTTTTTTCCGCTTTGTGGGCAACTCTTTAAACATATTGAGGACACCGCCGCAAACCATATGATTTGCCTGCTCTGAGGCATACATCATATAAATTGACCGTAAAAGCCGGTCATGCGCCTCGCCAATTTCTTTTTTGCCGTTCTCCCACCTTGAAATCGTGGAAGTGGTAACACCCAGCAGAACGGCCAGTTCTTTTGCCTTCAGATGCAAATCTTTTCTGAGAAATTTAATTTCAGCAGGTTTCAACAGTGCTTTCCGTTTCTGGCAGATATACGCGCCGATAAGCCTGTGAAGCTTTTGCATATTTGGGATAGAAGCATACTCCTCTCCGCATGACGGGCAGGCATATTGAGTTATGCCATGCAAAACGACATCAAGCCCACACTCAGTGTAGTTGTATGGCTTGTCTTTTATGACCTGGATGTCTGCCCCGCATGAATAGCATTTATTCATTATGCTCACCTTTTCAACCTAAAACCGTTAGACAACACAGGCTTGACGACTGATAATCACAGTAACAACGCCGCCTTCCTCGCCTTCAAGATCGTCGCCTTTTATTGTGTAAGCCCAGCTCTGTGTTGTATCCTTGCGTTCCTTACTCGTAATTTTGCCGCGGAGCAAAATATGTTCAACATCATGCATTGAATAGCCCCGTTCCTGCATTCTCTTTTTTGCGTGCTTACTGGTAATTATTTCCCCGCCCGCCACAATGTCGCGTATTATAGAGTGCGCTTTTTCATTATCCATTTCTTCAGACGGGTCAAATTCCATATTATTTTGTGATTACCACTGATTTTCAGCCAGTTCAGGGTTATGTTCGCTGTTCGGATTATAGGCTGTGTTTACGGTTTACGGTCACCGGTTTACCGTAGGAAACGGCATTGAACCGTTTACTGTAAACCGGCAATTGTAAACTCTTCGTGATTGCAGCCGTAGGTCGGGTTAGGCGGCCCTATCGCCGTAAACCGGCAATTGTAAACTCTTCGTGATTGCAGCCGTAGGTCGGGTTAGGCGGCCCTATCGCCGTAACCCGACATGAATTAGCGTGGCACCGGCTTTTTTGTTTTTAGACGAAAGGCCTCTTTTGTCGGGTTACGCGATACACCCGCTAACCCGACCTACGCTCTGAAAAGTCGATGGTAATCACATATTATTTACTATAAGGCAAAAGTTGATTTTGGCGCAACTTTTTCTTGGTTGTGCGAAACAAGCCCGCTCCTGCACATTTTTTGGGATCGCGGGGCCATCGCGGAAATAAAGGAGATTACCTGCGAAGAGGTACGAGAAACGGTGTGGGAAACGCCCGAAGGCGGCCGAGCCGGCAGGTAGGAAAAACTTGCGGAACAGATAAGAGAAAGGGCCGTAACGAAATGGTTATTTCGTTACGGCCCCTGATATTTTTGGTGGAGCTGAGGGGGATCGAACCCCTGACCTACGCATTGCGAACGCGTCGCTCTCCCAGCTGAGCCACAGCCCCATATTTTTCATAAACCACAGCGCGCCGGTTTCGTCAACGACATGTTGCACGAATTTGCTGTTTTTGCCCGGCAAATCCGTTGCCTGTCCTGGCAGGAACGGATCAATTGGCTTTCGAGACAACCGGTTCGGGATGTTGCAGACTTGCCTGCAGATCCCGGTATTCATCATCATTCTCCCTGGACAGGAAAAAGTGGTAGGTTTTTTTGAGCTTTTTGGTGAATGCCGCGCCGATGAACAGCGGGCTCCACAGCACGCCGGCTGAAAGCCATTTGCCGCGGGCTTCCAGGTCAACCTCGTCGGTGGCGACTTCATCCTGCAGCGGTTTATATCCCTCAGCCTGCAACTCGACGCGGTAGGTTTTGGCGGTGCTGCTCTTATATGCAAATTCGCAGGGCGTCTGGCCGATCGCTTCGCCGTTGACGAAAACCTGCGCGCCGGGCGGGGTGGAATAAAAGGCGGTTTTCTGGGCGCAACCCCCGGCGAGCACAAGCAGCAGCAAAAACAGAATCATTTTGCGGGGCATAAAGCTCCTTTTTCAATGATGACGCGCCCCCTTTGCCTGCTCTTGCCGTCTCCGGCAACTCCCATGGGGCACTTTGTCGAGCCTTCGGCGGAAAGCTCTCTCCGGGTGCACTTGATGACCTTAGGGACTTAGAAATTTTCAAAAATACCGTTTATCGTCATGCCAGCATTCTGTTCAATCCCCGCTTGACGGGGGTGTTTTTAGCTGGCATCCTGTGATGATCTGGATTCCGGCTAAAAACATGCCGGAATGACGGAGCCT
>JACQYM010000036.1 GCA_016208225.1 Deltaproteobacteria bacterium
ATGATTGCCAGCAGCGCCGGGTCAAGGTTCATAATGCGAATGGCCGGAAAATCGGGGAGCGCCAGGCCGCAGCCGTAAGCCTTGATCTGGATTTTATCCCCGATATTGAGATCTTCCAGCACCTCGGGGGCAAAGTCAAGCAGAACATGGTCGATGCCGCCATGCTTGCCGGTGACCCGGCCGGTTTTCCCCTTTGCCTCCCCGGTCACGACCCTGGCCGTGTTGCCCACGCAGGCAAAGAGGTTGAGCGCCCGGTTCGGGCCGGGCTGGCCCTGGAACTGGGTGAAGTTCGAGATGCTCACCCCCGGCTCCACGTGGTCGGCGAACAGACCGCAGGCCGGATCGCCGATACGCACATTGTATGTGATGCCGCCCACTCCCGGATAGATGTCGGAATGGCCGTCCGGATTGATGCGGTACGGGTTGATGCCGCCGAGGGGCGAGGTGATTTCGCCGATCACCGACTGGCACACCAGTTGATTGATATTTGTTTTCAGCATAGCTGCCTCCGTGCGCTCCGTGTGCTCAGTGGTATACTTTTTTGCCTGTTGCCTGTTGACTGTTGCCTGTTGCCTGTCTTTTAAACATTAAACCGGAAATTGATGCAGTCGCCGTCCTGGACAATGTATTCCTTGCCCTCCAGGCGCCATACCCCTTTTTCCTTGGCCGCCGCTTCACTGCCGCAGCGGATATAGTCTTCATAGGCGATGATCTCGGCCCGGAAAAAGCCCTTTTCAAAATCCGTGTGGATGACGCCGGCCGCCTTCTGGGCAGTGGTGCCATTGCTGATGGTCCAGGCCCTGGTTTCCTTTTCACCCACCGTGAAGTAGTTGATCAGGCCGAGCAGGCTGTAGCCCGCCTTGATCAGCCGGTAGAGACCTGATTCGGTCATGCCCATTTCAGCCAGAAAATCCTTCTGCTCCTCTTTGGACAGGGTGGAGAGTTCCTCTTCAATGGCGCCGGAAATCACCACCACCACCGCGCCCTCCTCTGCGGCCGCGGTCTTGAGCTGCTCCACCCAGCGGTTGCCGGTGGCGATCTCTTCTTCCGCCACGTTGGCCACGTAGAGCACCGGTTTGGCGGTGAGCAGGCACAGCTCCCTGAGCAGCGATCGGCCCGCATCGTCGGTTTCCAGGACCCTGGCCGGTTTGCCGCTGTCGAGCAGCTCCTGCAGTTTTTCCAGGATGGCGGCCTGGGCCTTGTAGCCCTTGTCGCCCGATTTGGCCTGTGATCTGGCCTTGTCCAGCCGGCGTCCCACGGTTTCCAGATCGGCCAGGATCAGCTCGGTGTTGATCACCTCCCGGTCGCTCAGCGGGTCGATGGCGCCGGCCACATGCACAACATTGCTGTCCTCGAAGCATCTGACCACGTGGGCAATGGCGTCCACCTGGCGGATATGGCCGAGAAACTGGTTGCCGAGTCCTTCACCCTTGCTGGCCCCGCTCACCAGGCCGGCAATATCGACAAATTCCATCTGGGCATTGACCTTGTTGCGGGTCTTGACCAGCGCCGCCAGTTTGTCCAGCCGTTCATCCGGCACCGCCACCTTGCCCACATTGGGTTCGATGGTGCAGAACGGATAGTTGGCCGATTCGATGCCGGCCGAGGTCAGGGCGTTGAAAATGGTCGACTTGCCGACGTTGGGCAGGCCGACAATGCCGCAGCGAAATCCCATGTTACTTCTCCTTGATAAAAAATAGTTAACGCAGAGGGGCAGGGAGGCAAGGCGGTTAATTGTCGCACCCCGTTTTTCTCTGCCGCTTTGCGTTATAATTCTGATGAATTCATAGATGTCTTTTTTCACCACAGAGCGCAGGAAGATCACAGATAACCTTTTTATTGCAATAAGTTATCTCTGTGGCGCCGGGGTGAATTTCTTGCTTTTGCCTGATAATCGCTATGCGATATTATTGTTCATTGCCCAGCAAAAAATGAGTCCCTATATAATGATTTCTTTGCAATCAGGCAAGGATTGATTATCTTTGCAGTCGAAATGAGCAAACCGACACCGATCCGCACACTGCTGGCATCCCTCATTGCCACCAAAGGCTGGGAGGGACGCGTCGAGCTGCATCAGGTCTTTACCTTCTGGGATGAATTGCTTGGCGCGGATATCGCCAGACAGGCCCAGCCCCATGTCATCCGCAAGACCGTGCTCTGGGTGCGCGTCTCCGATTCCGTCTGGATGCAGCAGCTGCATCTGCTGAAAGGGATGATCCTCGAAAAATTAAACAGCAGGCTGACAAAAAACAAGCTCACGGACCTGCGTTTCCAGCTGGACAGCTCCCTGGGCATGGATGCCGGCAGGCGCGAGGAACAGCCGGCCCGATCGGCTGCTTCGCCGTCCGCCCGGCAGAAAATGGAATTTGAGGCCCTGCTTGCTTCGATCCAGGATGATGAGATCAAAGCGGCCATCCGTAAGTGCTGGCTCAAAACCGGCAATCTGCGCGAATAAGTCTATTTTCACCACAGAGCACACAGAGATCGCAGAGGAAATATTTTTAAATACAATCAGTTATCTCTGTGGGCTCTGTGCTCTCCGTGGTTGATTTACAGTTTTTACGGGTCCACGAAAGTTGCATCAGAATTCCTGAGCCGAATCGATGAGCAGGGTCACCGGCCCGTCATTGATCAGCTCGACCTCCATCATTGCCTGGAAGGTGCCGGTGGCAACGGGCAGGTAATCTCCCGCCTGCGCCACAAAAGAGCGGTACAGCGCATCGGCCGGTTCCGTCGGGGCGGCCCGGGAATAGGAAGGCCGCCTCCCTTTTCGGCAGTCGCCGTACAGGGTGAACTGGGAAACAACGAGCATTTCACCGCCGATATCCAGCACCGACAGGTTCATCTTCCCCTCCTTGTCCGGAAAGATGCGCAGGTTGACGATTTTGTTCACCATGTAGGCCACGTCCTTTTCCGTATCGCCGCCGCTGACCCCCAGAAAGACCAGGAGCCCCTGCCGGATGGCCCCGGTGGTTTTATTGTCCACCGTGACCGACGCTTTTTTAACAAGTTGAATAACTGCCCGCATATTTATTGGTCTTGTTGGTCTTGTTGGTCTGGTTGGTCTGACTGGTCTGACTGGTCTAACTGGTCTAACTGGACTGGTTGCTCTGACTGGTCTAATGGTTTCGTCGGATTACGCTGCGCTAACCCGATCTACGGCTTATGAACAATATGACCATCGGCGAGTAGGAGCGGGCGTTGCCTGCGACAATGGTGTTTC
>JACQYM010000069.1 GCA_016208225.1 Deltaproteobacteria bacterium
GGTTCGTCATGCCGGACTTGATCCGGCATCCAGAAACTCCCAGATACTGGATTCCGGCTTAAAACACCCCCGTCAAGCGGGGACTGAACAGAGTGCCGGAATGACGACCGAAAATATTGCCATATAATTCACGATTTCAATCAGTTATGCAATTCAGAAAGTTGAAATATTAATTATAATGCGTTATCTCTGTGGGCTCTGTGCCCTCTGTGGTTCATTCTTTCCATGACATTCGCCGCGGCGCGGGGGTTTGCGCGGCATCAACTTGCCGCCAGCCTGTCCAGCAATCCCGCGGCCAGCAGCGGAATCATCAGCTCATGATGGCCGGTGAAATTGAACCCCTTGCCGCCGCCGGCGGTGGGACGGTTCACCACATTGGTCATGGGCCGGTAGTGGCGGATAAAATCAAAATTGGCGGTGGTGAAATTTTCCACCTGATGGCCGAGATTGCGCACCACGGTGATGGCCTTTAAAAAGACCTCGGGCAGCAGCACGGCCGAGCCGATGTTCAGATAGACGCCGCCCTCCAGTTCGCTGATCAGCGTGCAGAACAGCCGGAAATCGTAATGGCTGGTCCGGCCGATGGCCGCCCCGTCAGCGGTTGGATGAATGTGGACGATGTCGGTGCCGATCGCCACATGCACGGTCACCGGCACGCCGAGCCGATGGGCCTGGGCCAGCAGGCTCATGTTATTGTAGGGGAACTGCCTTTCCGTCAGATATTCCCCCATGGCCTGGCCCAGCCCGGTACCTTTTGCCGCGCCGCGGTTGATGGCGGTATTCACCTCTTCACCGGTCTCTTTCGCCGCGCCGAAGGCGCCGGAGCCGAGGACCTGGGCCACATCCTCGGAGGTGCGGCCCACCATGGCAATCTCGGTGTCATGGACGATGCCGGCCCCGTTTAAAGCGATGCCGGTGATAATGGACCGCTCCATGAGATCAATGAGCAGCGGATTCAGCCCAACCTTGATGACATGGGCGCCCATGCCGATGATGATCGGTCTGCCGTTTTCATGCGCCCTGGCCAGACGCTCGATCAGTTCCGGAAAATCAACCCCGGCGAATTGGCCGGGCAATGAGGCGAGCAGGTCACGCACCGTGGCCCCGGCCCCCACGGTTCTGGCGAATTGATCGACCGTCACCTTGCTGAAGCGATCGTGCACAGAATAGGTGTTAAGTGCGCTTAAATCAATGGGTTTTCTATTCATTACTGCACATTGTTTTCCTGCAGGCTGCCGAAAAGCCTCTCGTCAACCAGCCAGCAGAGCATGTGCTCGATCCACACATGGGCCTCCTGAATATGGGGCGTTTTTTCACTGGGCACGGTCAGCACCAGCTCCGCCTCGGCCGCCAGCAGGCCGCCGCTGCCGCCGGTGAGGGCCGCGGTCCTGACGCCGATCTTTCTGGCCGCCTCGACGGCCCGCAGCACATTGGGCGAATTGCCGCTGGTCGAGATGCCCAGGAAGACATCCCCTCTTTTGCCGAGGGCTTCAACCTGCTTGGCAAAGATGTCATCATAGGAAAAATCATTGCTCACACTGGTGAGAATCGAGCTGTCCGTGGTCAGGGCGATGGCCGGCAGCGGCATGCGGTTGATGAGAAAGCGGTTGACGAATTCCGCGGCCAGATGCTGGGCGTCCGCCGCGCTGCCGCCGTTGCCGCAGACCATCAGCTTGTTGCCGGACTTGAAACAGTCGACGACCCAGTCCACCAGCTGAAACAGCTTCTGCTTGTGGATCTTGTAAAAATCTTCCTTGGCGGCGATGGAATCGGCCAGGCTGCGACGAAGTATATTTTCCATATCAATATGATCCTGGTTGTAATAAAAGGGTTCAAAGATAAATCAGGGCAATCCCTTTGTCAATGAACTGTTTTCCCCCCTTTTCACTTTGACAGAATTGCTCTTTCGGGGTAATTATACCTGCCGGATTCTGCAGGGCACCCAGCAGTGCCTGTTTTTCCGGCCAGGGATGTCACGCATGGTGATGTTTGTGTTGAGATCATTATTTGGATATCGACTTCTAGTATCCACGATTGGATGCCTGTTATAACGGATTCTGAATTCTGAATTCTGACTCCTTACCATCATTTCACTATACTTCCTCAGGGAGAGACCATGGAACAGAAAAAGATTCTTCTCGATGAAAATGAAATGCCGACCCAATGGTATAACGTCATGCCCGATATCCCAAACGGCGTGGCGCCGCCCCTTGATCCGGAGACCAAACAGCCGATGGGTCCGGAAAAGCTGGCCCCGGTCTTTCCCATGGGTCTGCTGGAACAGGAGATGAGCGATAAAAGCTGGATCGATATCCCGCTGGAAGTACAGGAAATTTACCGTATCTGGCGCCCGTCGCCGCTGGTACGGGCCACAGCCCTGGAAGCGGCCCTGGGCACCAAGGCGAAAATCTATTTCAAAAACGAAGGCGTCTCGCCTTCCGGCAGCCACAAGACCAATAGTTCCGTGGCCCAGGCCTATTACAACAAGCGGGAAGGCGTCAAACGCCTCTCCACCGAGACCGGGGCCGGGCAATGGGGCAGCGCCCTGTCCTTTGCCACCCACAAATTCGGCCTGGAATGCAAGGTGTACATGGTGCGCGTCTCCTTTGACCAGAAGCCGTACCGCAAGATCATGATGAACACCTATGGCGCGGAAATCGTCGCCAGCCCCAGCCCTGACACCTCCTTCGGCCGCAAGGTGCTGGAGAACATGCCGGACACCGCCGGCTCCCTCGGCATCGCCATCAGCGAGGCCCTGGAAGATGCCTCCACCAGGGAAGACACCAAGTATGCCCTCGGCTCCGTGCTGAACCATGTCATTCTCCATCAGTCCATCATCGGCCTGGAGGCGAAAAAACAGCTGGCCAAGATCGGCGTCTTCCCGGATGTGGTGGTCGGCTGCTGCGGCGGCGGCTCCAACTTTGCCGGCATCATGACCCCGTTTCTCCGGGACAGGCTGGAGGGCAAGAAGATCCGCTTTGTCGGCGTGGAACCCGCCTCCTGCCCGTCGCTGACCCGCGGCGTCTATGCCTATGACTACGGCGATGTGGCCCGCCAGACCCCGCTGCTCTATATGTACACCCTGGGCCATGATTTCATCCCCCCGGGCATCCATGCCGGCGGGCTCCGCTACCACGGCATGTCGCCCATCGTCTCGGCCCTGGTCCGGGAAAAACTGATCGAACCGATGAGCGTGCACCAGCTCGAATGTTTTGAGGTGGGCCGGCTCTTTGCCCAGACCGAAGGCATCATTCCGGCGCCGGAGACGTGCCATGCCATCCGCGCCACCATCATCGAGGCCACCCGTGACCTCAATGATCCGATAACCATTCTGTTCAACTTCTCGGGCCACGGCCTGCTTGACCTGACAAGCTATGAAAAATTCTATGCGGGCGAACTGCATAACTACGACTACCCGGAAGCGGCGATCGCCGAGGCCACGAAACATCTGCCCAAGATGTAATCCATGATGCAGACCGGAAACAGGGCATTGCTCCAAGCGGCAAGGCCCTGTTTTTTCTTTTTGCTCTGCCTGCTGGCAGCCGTTCTCCCCTGCTCCGCCGGTGCGCAAGACCAGCACGTGCGGCAGCAGATCGACAGCCTCATCTCCAACGGCGGCTATATCCTCAGCGTTGACGGCCATAGCGTTGCCGCAAAAAACGAGAATACCCGGTTTACCCCGGCCAGCACCCTGAAGATCGTCACCGCCCTGGGCGCCCTGCGCCTGCTTCCCGCCGATTTCCGCTTCCGCACCGACTTTTACCTGAACGCTGACAACGATCTTCTTATCAAGGGGTACGGCGATCCGGCCCTCACCTCGGAGGAGATCATTCTCATCCTGCGGAGCCTGCGGCAGCGGGGAGTGGCAAGGATCAACAATATCCTGCTCGATGCCGGGGCCTTTGAACTGAGCGGTGAGGCAGAGGGCAGGGGGGCGAGCCTTAATCCCTATGACGCGGCCGGCAGCGCCCTGGCCGTGAATTACAACACCATCAACTTCACCAAACTGCGGGACGGCACAATCACCTCCGCCGAGGAGCAGACCCCCACCCTGCCCATCATGCAACGGCTGGGGAAAAACCTGCCGGCCGGCACCCATCGCATCAACCTGACCAACGATCACGACAACATCCTGGTCCACACCGGCGAACTGTTCCGGGCTCTGCAGCTCAGACTCGACATTCCGGGGGAAGGCGCGGTCACGGCCGGGACCGTGCCTGCCGGGGCGCGGCTGCTCCTGACCCATCACTCCAGCCAGTCCCTGGAGCAGATCATTGCCGGACTGCTGCGCTATTCCAATAATTTTATCGCCAACCAGCTCTTTCTTACCTGCGGGGCCATGCAAAACGGCTATCCGGCCACCTGGGACAAAGGCCGGCAGGTGTTCCGGGAGTTTCTCGCCTCCCTTGGCCTGGATGAACAGCAGATCGTTATGGTCGAGGGTTCCGGCCTGTCCCGCAACAACCTGGCCACCCCGGCCGCCATGCTGAAAATCCTGCATGCCTTTCGGCCCCA
>JACQYM010000086.1 GCA_016208225.1 Deltaproteobacteria bacterium
TCAACGCCAGCAATACTGTTTTTTTGAACATAGTTTTGTCCAATTAAGAATTAAAAATTACGAATTATGGATTTTCGATTTCATGGTTTTGGTTATTGAGCCGAGAATTTTTAAGAGCTCTTCGCAATCAGTTGCCACTGACTCATAAGCAGGGTCATCAATAAACTGGCCAGCATGCAGAAGCCTCAGCCAGTAATGTGTTTCACGCGCCTCCTTGTAGGCAATGGCCATCTTGGCCAGAAAATCCTTTTCGGACTGCCCGCCGATAGCTTCTTCCACATTAGCGCCGATGGAAGTCCCGGCTCGGAGAATCTGCTTTGCCAGCACAAATTCCTTTTTCTCCTCAGCCAGCCAGCGATACAGTTTTACGATGCGAAGCGCAAATGCGTAGCTCTTCTCCCGAGCTATATTCTCCTTCATTCGTAATTCGTAATTCCCAATTCGTAATTATTAAATCACTGTCCGGCTCGAACCGCGCGCACATAGTAACTGTTTGACTTATAATAGCCGTTTTCGACGTAACCATTGTAGAAATCCACGGGCCACGCGCCGTTCGTATAGTTGGCGTTGGTAGTAGACGACCAGTAGCAGGACGACACCGTTTCCGGGAAATAGGTGGTATTAATCGTCGGCCCCGGATAGGGAATGTCGCTGTTCACGAGGGTGGAGAGCTCCTTAACCGTGGGCAGTCGCCAGTCCGCATGGCCGCCGAAATCCTCATTATTCACCTCGTCAATAAAGTCTTCCGTATCCGTGCCATCGCCGCAGGTGCCCGCATCGCCGCCGTTGGTGGCCGGATTGGTGTCGCACCAGGTGTAGTGGTTGTTCCTGTCGTGGATGGAACCGTTATCGGTCTTCATCTCCCAGATCAGACCGGTAACGTTGTCGCGGGTCATAATCCAGCCATCATCGTAGGTGGCCGTATCCGGCAGCGCCTCATCGCCGTGGGCCAGCTTGGTATAGGAACGGACCGGGCCGGCGTACTGGGCATCCTGCCCGTAAAAGGGCTCGCCCGGCTGCGGGCAGGGAATTTCAACCGTGTCGTTATAGCATTTGGTCTGGCCGGTATCCGGCCACTGGTTAAAGGCATAAACAGGCTGCACTGTGGCGAAAACCGTCAAAATAACCAGGAACTCTATCTGCAATACTCCGTTTCTTTTCATCATCATTTTCTCTGCTTTTATGATTACGAATTGGCGGTAAATCCTGCGCCTGCCGTGCCCGGTCAGAAACACATCCTGACACATCAGGCAGCATACACAATCATCCGGACCGGCAGAACAATAAATGAATTACTGCTCATTGGCTATCACACTACAAGCAATTGTTAATCCAAAGTCGCCGACCTTTTTTCAGAAACTTTCCATGCTTTGCCGGATAAGGGTTTCCAAGGCTTTGCAGCAACAATCTGGTTACCCGTCAGAACTGCAAATGCCTTCGCAAATTCCATAAAAACGGAAATTTGCTCGATTTCCCGGAAACTGGCGAGATCCAACGCTTCCAGCAGGATGAGTTATATCCGTTGTTATAAAGGAGGACAAAGAGGAATGGAGGGGGGAGGTGCTGACGCGTGCTTAATCGCTGACAGGCGACAACACAGGTATACCGCAGGGCGAGATTGCGCTTAATCGCCTTGCCGCAGGCCGCGGGGGAACTCTTCCCGGCAGAAAGCGTCGGCACAGGTATGCCGACAGAGATCCAAGATATCTTTATGCCGCTATTCGTTTTATGGCATCAAGACCGACGGCGTTCTTGCGGGCAACGATGAGATCATACTGTTGCTGGAGGTTAAGCCAGAACTGTGCTGATGCCCCAAAGACTTTTTCAAGCCGCAGAGCAGTATCAGCCGATATGCCGCGTCTTCCGCGCACGATTTCGCTGATCCTGTTCTGGGGAACATCAAGCATTTCAGCCAGTTTATTCGCGCTTAAACCATACGGCTCCAAGAAATCTTCCCGTAGGGTTACTCCGGGATGAATCGGATGGATATTGCTCATGTGCGCTCCTCCCCACAGGCATTGCCCAAATGGCTTTTCAATGATAATCGGTTATCTCGACATCAACAGCATCGTTGCCATCCCACGCAAAACATATCCGCCACTGCTTGTTGATGCGGATACTGAACTGACCTGATCTGTCGCCGGAAAATGAATTGAGGATCAGAGGCGCAGTCCGGAAACCTTTCCAATCAGACGAGTCGGCACTTGGTATGCCGACCTACCTTGGCAAGAGCCTCAGTATTGCAAACAGACCTGTTTGCTACGCCGAGTCCCCCCCGGACAGAAGAGGGACTGAAAAAAAAGAGCCGCCGCCGGCTATATCGAGGTGATTGGGCCTGAAAACAGCGGCATGATGCTCCGGCAAATCCCTGCTCTCACGGATCGCGGTTCGCCTGCTTGGCTTGGAATGACGGTAGTTGATTTCACGGCATTTTACAGGAGGCTCTATTGTTTTCCGTTTTTTACGGAATTCGCAAGCGGACGGCCACTAACAACCACCAGCTAGTGCCGGTGGGTTTGAGTCACGGACTGGAAAGTCCGGATACGCGTCGTCTGATCGACGCGTTATAAGAAACTTTCCCGCAAACGTCAGCCTGCCTGCTCCTCCCCAAAATAACTCAAGAGGTTGAGAGGGGGATGGGTCACAAACGCTGAGAGACCATTCAACCCCATCCCCACCCCTGCCCTCCCCTTGAAGGGGAGGGAGTTACACATGCCGCTCCTTGCGCCATGGTAAATAGCTGACACAATCTCTCCGCAGCTGAAGCTGACCGGCTAAAGCCGGTTGTTAAACCTTACGATGGAAAAATTAATATTTGATGAGTTCGTAAAAAGTCTTTTTTTGTCACTACAGAGCACACGGAGAACACAGGGAAATAATATTTATACAGATAGTTATCTCTGTTGGCTCTGTGGGTTCTGTGCACTCCGTGGTTAATTTTCAGTTATTACGAATTCGTCAATATTTCTTGTCCGCATAGGCCAGCCAGCCGCCGGCCTGTACCAGGGCCTTATCAAAGGAATTGAGGGTGAATTTACAGCACACCTCGGTTGCCACTTTGGTAATGACCGTTTCCTGATCAATATCAACGGCAATTGTTACTTTATCGCCGAGCGCAAAGAGCGAATCAATATCCTTTTTCGGCAATTCGATGGCCAGCATGCCGCAGTTGAACATGTTCTGGCGGAAGATGCGGGCGAAACTGCGGGCGACGACCACCGTGATGCCGTTGACCTCCAATGCCCAGGGGGCGTGTTCTCGCGAAGAACCGCAGCCGAAATTGCTGCGGGTAACGATGACGCGTTTGCCGGCGATGTCGGCGCGCGGGTCGAACTCTTCCAAAGAGAGATCTTCCAGCAGGTGAGGCCGGAGCGCCTCCTTGGAAATCTCGGTCAGATAGCGGGCCGGAATGATCTCGTCGGTATTGATGTCCGAGCGGTCCAGAAAGAGCACCGGTCCATTGAATCTCATCAGTATTAATATCGTTTCTGTCCAGAAAAAGTACCGGACCTCCGAATGTTTTCATAAAAACCTCGTGTTATTGCGGATTTCGGAATGCGGATTGCGGATTGAAACCCAATAAAATTCATATCACAGCTTGCCAATTCGCGTTTATTTTCTTTGCGATCTCGGATTGAGGATATTCTTGATTGCGGGTCGAAAAAGACCGTTCTGCTTCCCCAATCCGCAATCCGAAATCCGCATTCCGCAATCAATCACATCATTTCCCTGGGATCGACGATTGCCCCGCGCACCGCCGTGGCCGCGGCGCTCACCGGGCTCATCAGGTGAACCATGCCGCCCTTGCCCATGCGGCCGTTAAAATTGCGGTTCGTGGTCGAGGCGCACACCTCGCCTGCGGCCAGCACGCCGTTGCTCATGCCCAGACAGGCGCCGCAGGTGGGGTTGGTGACGCAGAAACCGGCATCCATGAATATCTTGATGAGCCCCTCTTCCAGGGCCTGGGTGAACACCTGCGGCGTGGCCGGCGAGAGAATGGCGCGGACATTGTCCGCGATTCTGCGGCCTTTCAGCACTGTTGCCGCGGCCCGCAGATCCTCTATGCGGCCGTTGGTGCAGGAACCCATGTACACCTGGTCAACCCGGGTGCCGGCCATGTCGGCAATATCCTTCACCTCATCCGGCTTGAAACCGTAGGTCACCTGCGGGTTCAGATTCGACACGTCAAAGATCTTTTCAGCCACGTATCGCGCGTCCGCATCGGAATGCCACTTTTTGAAATCATTCACCGCGGCATCAACATCGGCGTATTGCTCCTTGATAAAGGGCCAGAGATATTCGGCGGTAACCCGGTCGGGCATACACACCCCGCAGGTGGCGCCGGCCTCGATCGCCATATTGCACAGGGTCATGCGCGCCTCCATGCTCATGGCGTCCACCACCGGACCGCAAAACTCCATCACCTTGTCGGTGGCGCCGTTCACCGTCAGTTCCTTGATGATGCGCAAAATGACATCCTTGGCATACACCCCTTTGCCGAGTTTACCGGTAATGACGATCTTCATCGTTTCCGGCAGCCGGAAGGAACAGACGCCTTTCAAAATGCCGACCTCCAGGTCGGTGGTGCCGATACCCGCGGCAAATGCCCCGAAGGCGCCGTGGGTGCAGGTATGGGAATCGCCCATGATCACCGTGTAACCGGGACGGATGAACCCTTTTTCAGGAAACAGGGCATGGCAGACGCCGTTTGCGCCGATATCGAAAAAATCCTTTATCCGGTTGCGCCTGGCCCAGTCGCGCAAAATTTTTGCCTGGGTCGCGGTCTTGGAATCCTTTGACGGCGTGACATGATCGATCACCACTTTGATCTTTTGCGGGTCGAACACCCGGTCCATCCCCCTCTCCATGAGATCATTGATCGCAATCGGGGTGGTGATTTCATGACACATGACCACATCTATATCAAGCACCACATTATTGTCCGAGGGAACATCCCTTCTGTGGGCCGCAAAAATCTTCTCAGTGATGGTTTTACCCATTGCCTCTTTTCCTCCGAATGAAACAGTAAAAATCCAGGTCCCAAAAACCAGGATAACAAGTCATAAATCTTAATCAATCCTGCCGTATTAAGCAATTTTTTTTGGAACAAGACCGTCATGATCGCGGGCATGGCCCGCTCCTACGGGGAATTCCTGATCGTGCTTTGCTTGGCCGAAGCTACGGGCATCAGCAGGTACGTCCGTTGCGATGGAAAACTGCTTCAGGCTATCAACCTGAAGCAGCTCCTTTTTTATCGTTTGTATCCTGCCCGTAATATGCTATAAAAATCAATGAATTGTAATGATAGCACACTCAGCTCCACCAATTTACCCCTCAACCCCAGCATGCAAAACAACAAGCATCGACCCGCGCCCGCAAATCTGCCGTCCGAACAGTCGGATTCCCCGCCGGAAACGATTATCGGCCAGATCTGCGCCATCTGCCAGGCGGAATATGGTCGGGTCGATCCGAAACTTGCGCAGCTCTTCATTGACGTAACCGACCTGTATGGCGGCGAGTGGCCGGAATTTGCGGCGTGTCAGGTCGGCTACCATAACCTGCGCCACGCACTGGACGTGGCCCTGGCCACAGCCCGCATGACAAGCGGATGGAACAGGGAAAACCCGGCGCAGCGGCTGTCCGAGGAGGTTTTCCTTGCCGGTATTGCCGCGGCGCTGCTGCATGACGCGGGCTACCTGAAAGAAAAAAACGACAATCAGGGCCAGGGAGGCAAATACAGCTTCACCCACGTGGCCCGCGGCAGGGATCTTGCCCGCGGCTATCTTGCCGGACACGGCTGGGGCAGCGACGCCGCTCTTTACGTCTGCCTGATTATAGACACCACTGAATTCGGTGAAGATCCCGAGTTGCGCGTTTTTCCCAATGATGAACATCTTGTCATGGCGCAGATGGTCGCCTCGGCGGACCTCATTGCCCAGATGGCTGATATCAATTATATCAGGCGCCTCCATGATCTGTACGATGAACTGCTGGAAGCCTATGGCAGCGAGGGCCGGGAAAAACTCAAACAGCGCGGGGTCCGTGTCTATGAATCCTTTCAGGAAATGCTGAATGCCACCCCTGTATTCTATTGCAAATTTTATTCTGCCCAGACTGAAGCTTTTCAACCGCATGGACAAGTATCTTGTCGCCTTTTTCACTGACGGCAGAAATCCCTATTTCGAGAGCATCATTGCCAATCTTTCCGGTCAGCTGTTAAGCAACCGCGTCCAATGGCAACGACTTGGCGATATCCTGCAAGAACTCGGCCTGCTTGATCAGGATACCCTGCACGAGGCCCTGTCCAGGCAGCAGCGGAACAAAGCGGGCGCAACAACCGGAACAAAAGATGCGGCGGACGGGGAAATCATCGATCTGCAGCTGCGGGACTGGCTGCAAACCGGGTCCGCCGAGCAGGCGCGGCTGGGCAGGATACTCATGGAAATGGAAGCGGTCGAACCCCGCGCCCTGCGCACCGGCATGCTCTCCCAGCTCTTGCCTGAACAGCTGACCCAAAGACTCTCCCGGGATGAACTTCTCACCCTTCTGCAGATTTCATTGCTGGCGCAGAACCTCTACGACGACCCGTGGGTCTTTGCCCAGATAATAGAAATGACCGTAAAACTGCTGGGGAGTCAATCAGGATCACTGCTGCTGGCCAACCACCGGCAAAACGAGATGGTGATCGCCATTCACTGCGGCCCGCATAAAGAACAGCTCGAAGGCCGATCCATTCCCATTGACAAGGGGCTTGCCGGCTGGGTATATCGTCACGCCAGGGCGGCCTTTGTCCTGAAATCCGCCGCCGGCGATCTCTTCTGGGAAAATGCGTACCCGGGGGGTGAGGAAATTCACAGTATTCTGGCCGTGCCCCTGCATATCAACGGCGCAATCATCGGGGTCGCTGAAGTGATCAACAAAACACAGGGCGATTTCAATGATCATGACGCCGACCTCCTCACCCTGCTCGCCAATGTCATGACCTGCTCCCTGGCCCTGGTAAAAAAATTACTATTGAAAAAAGATGGCGATGACTCGTAAAATTAACCACAGAGAGCACAGAGCCCACAGAGATAACTAAT
>JACQYM010000005.1 GCA_016208225.1 Deltaproteobacteria bacterium
TCAACCGCCTGCACAATATTATCATCCGCCACATAGCTTTTGGTCAACTGTTCACATTGAATCATCACGTTTCGCCCCGTTCCGTGCTGCTGAGAAAAAGCGCATCGTATGCAAAGAGATAGTCATTTATCTTTCTGTGATTTTTTTCACAAAAAACTGCAAATAATTGTTGACACAAGCTGCCACAATGTGTCAGCTTGTGTCAACAATTATTTGCAGTCGAACAAAAAAATTGACTCACTGCTGAAGGGGCGCTTCGCATGCAAAAAAATGAACTGATCCGGATTCGCAAAAGGTTAAAAAAGACCCAGAAGGATCTGGCCGCGATCCTGGGCATTTCCCTGCGCACCGTGCGCAGTTATGAACAGGGAGACAGGGGTATCCCCACCCACATCGAGCGGCAGCTTTATTTCATTTTAAGCAAAGTCAATACCCAGCACGCCTCGGCCAAGATGTGCTGGGATATCAAAAAATGCTCGGAAGAGCAGCGTCAGTCATGTCCTGCCTGGGAATTCAGCTGCGGCACCCTCTGCTGGTTTATCAACGGCACGATCTGCCAATGTTCCCCCCAGGAAAACTGGCAGGACAAAATGGCGATCTGCCGCAACTGCGAGGTATTAAGCTCCATTCTGGATGCCCCGGCAACAGCTGATTAGGAAGTAAGGGGCGGCGGGCAGATTGCTGCGAAGCCGCATTTAATAACATAAGGAGGGAAACTTATGCAATCATCTGGAAAGAAGGTAGTAAGCGCCATCGCGGTCAGCGCCGTGCTGCTCGGTATCACCGGCGCCGGCACGTCAATGGCGGGAAACGAGTATGCGGGCACAGCCTATGTCGCCGGCATGGGCGGCCACTTTGCCAAGACCGTATTCAAGGTCGATCCGGCGGCCGAAACGCCGATCACCCTTGATTCGCTTGAAAAAATGGACATCGGCACCGGCGAAACCCACCCGGTCCATGATGCCCGCATCGACGCCAAGGACCGTGACACCATGTACTGGTCAACCTACAAGCCCGACCACAGCGCCGGCGATGTCTACCATTACGGCAAAAGCGATCTCAAATCAGGCGACGTGGTCAAGGATGTCGGCGTGAAAATCCCGGCCCAGGTCATCAACACCAAGGCCGGTTTCTGCGCTTCCGCCCAGACCCAGGATTATTTCATGCCCATCTCCATGAACAAGCCCGGTTACATCAGCGTCATCAGCAAGAAGGACATGGAACTGAAACACACCGTCTTTCTGGAAGGCACCGAGGCGGATATCAAAACGGGCTATAAATACATGCACGGCATCAACTCGCCGGACATGAAGGAAATCCTCATCACCATGAATGAGGCGAACGTGGCCCAGGACAACAAGGAACTGGGGGACACGGTGGGCAAGATGCACATGGTGGTGCTGGATGCCGCGGCCCTGGAGCAGGGCAAGGTAAAAGTGCTGCGCAAGGGCGTGGCGGACGGCAACCAGAAGACAACCATCAGCTTCCGCCAGTATTACTCGCCGGACGGCAAATATATCGCCAACGCCACCGGCGACATTCTCTTCCTGATCGACGCCAAGACCCTCAAGGTTATTGACGCGGAAACCATGCCGAAGCTGGAAGAAACCCATGACGCCATTTTCACCCCGGACAGCAAGTATATCATTGCCACCTCCCGGACCAAGTCCGTTTTCCCGGACTGCAAAAGCCCGCAAAAACCGGCGGACGGCGAGTGGCGCATGGGCGGCCAGCTCAAGCTGTATGATGTCGCGGCCCAGAAATTCGTCGGCAAGGCCACCTCAGCCTGCCTGAAGTGCCATGACGAGGAACTGGGCACCGCAGCCGACGCGCCCCATGCCGTCCTGTGCGGCCTGGATGTTAACTGGAAATAATCTCTATTATTTCTGATGGCTTATCGGCCGGGAACCATATACCGGTTCCCGGCCGGTTTTTTTCGCAACTCAACGCCCTGATTCCTTTTATCCCGTCATCTCCGCTGCCCGTCACAGGATTTTGCCGCCATGCCCCGATCCCTTACCGTTACCTCAATTGCCTGGAAGAACGTGGCCAGGAAGATATTCCGCAATCTCGTTCTGGCCCTGGCGGTTTCCTTGCTCGTCGCCCTGCTCTGCTTTGCCCTGCTCTTTACCAGAGCGGTGCGGGAGGATATCGATGCCGCCACCCGGCGTCTCGGTGCGGATATCGTCATTGTCCCGCCTGAAGCCAAAGGCATGGCCGATGAGTTTATCCTGGAATCCGTGATCAAAACCTTTTACATGGACAAACTGGTATTTGACATGCTCATGGACCTGCCCGAGATCAGCGCCGGCACCTATCAGATCTACCTGCACACCCTGGCCTCGGGCTGCTGCAGCATTGACGAGGGACAGGTCATCGCCATTGATCCGGCCACGGATTTTGTCGTCACCCCCTGGATCAAGGGCAGCAATCACCTCAATAACGGCGAAGTTTTTGTCGGCAGTTATGTTTACGACTACCTGGGGCTCATTGCCACGGCGAAACTGTTCGGCTCCGGGGTCAAGATTGTCGGCCACCTGGAAGAAACCGGCACCGGACTTGATCGCGGTATTTTCATGCGCCTCGACGACCTGGACAAAATCCCCAGGGAATCGCTCGGCAATTATACCCCCGGCAGCATCTCCATCATTTTCCTGAAGATCAAGGAGGGCGCGGATGTGGCGCGGGTGGTGGGCAAAATCCGCGACATCAACCCGAGAATCGGCATCATGACCCGCGGTTCCATCGGCGCCGACGTGCGCAACACCCTGCAGGACATTATCCGGGTCTTTTCCGTCACCATTGCCATCTCCTCCATCCTCGCCATCCTGCTCGCCTGGTCAACCTTTACGGCCATGGCCAACGAACGGCAGCGCGAAGTCGGCATCCTGCGCGCCATCGGGGCGCGGCGGCGGCATATCATGCAGATCTTTCTCAGCGAAGCGCTTTTCATCAGCTTCTTCGGCGGCCTGATCGGCACGGGAATCGGCCATTACCTGATCCGCTATCTGGCCGGTGATTTCAACCTGCTGACCCGGCTTGACGCCCATTCCGCCCTGTCGCCCGACAGTCTGCTGATCAGCCTTTACTCCATACTGGCCGGCATGGCGGTCTGCCTGATCGGCGCCCTGGCCCCCGTGCTGCGCCTGGCGTTCATGGAACCGCTGCAGGCCATCAAGGAGGAATAATAACTGAAATTAACCACAGAGAGCACAGAGATAACCAGCATTTATTAAAAATATTTTCCTCTGTGATCTCTGTGGGCTCTGTGGTTAAATCCTTCTCAGATATGGGCGCGCACCCATTGCAGCAGACCGGTGAGGTCCATGGCGCCGGGCTGGCGCGCCACCTCCCGGCCGTCCCGGAAAACCACCACCGTGGGAATGGAGCGGATGCCGAACTGGGCGGCCAGGGCCTGCTCCTGTTCCGTATTGACTTTAAGCAGCCTCACCTTGGGCGTTAGCTGGGCCGCCGCCTGGGCATACGCCGGCCCCATCATCTTGCACGGCCCGCACCAGGGCGCCCAAAAATCAACCACCACCGGA
>JACQYM010000006.1 GCA_016208225.1 Deltaproteobacteria bacterium
GCAGCGCACCATGTTCGACCTGGAGTTGATCGGCGAACTGGGCTACTGCAACGGCATCGAGCACTACAGCCGCCATCTTACCGGCAGAAGTCCCGGCGAGCCGCCCCCCACCCTGCTTGATTACTTCCCGGAGGATTTCCTGCTCTTTGTCGATGAGAGCCATATCACCATCCCGCAGATCGGCGGCATGTACCGGGGGGACCGCTCCCGCAAACAGACCCTGGTGGAGTTCGTCTTCCGGCTGCCCTCCGACCTGGATAACCGGCCCCTGCAGTTTGATGAATTTGACCGGCGCATCAATCAGGCGGTTTACGTGTCGGCCACGCCGGGTGAGTTTGAGATTGAACGGGCCCGGGGCCGGGTGGTGGAGCAGATCATCCGGCCCACCGGCCTGCTTGACCCGGCCATCGAGGTGCGGCCGGCGACAAGCCAGGTGGATGATCTGCTGGAGGAGGTCCGGCAGCGCGCGGCCAGACATGAAGCGGTGCTGGTCACCACCCTGACCAAGCGCATGTCGGAAGACCTGACCGACTACTATGAAAAGCTGGGGGTGCGGGTGCGCTATCTCCATTCGGACATCAAGACCCTGGAACGCATCGAGCTGGTGCGCCAGCTGCGGCAGGGTGAATTTGATGTGCTGATCGGCATCAACCTGCTGCGCGAAGGGCTCGACATTCCCGAGGTGTCCCTGGTCGCCGTGCTGGACGCGGACAAGGAGGGGTTTCTGCGCAGCGAGCGGTCGCTCATCCAGACCTGCGGCCGGGCGGCCAGAAATGCCGCCGGGCTGGTCATTCTCTATGGAGACAGGGTGACCGGCTCCATGCAGCGCACCATTGACGAGACCAACCGCCGCCGCCTGCTGCAGGAGGAGCATAACCTGCGGCACCATATCACGCCGGAAACGATCCGCTCCTCCATCAAAAATGCGATGGAAACCGTGTATGAACAGGCTGAGCATGGCCCACTGCTGCAGGCGGCGGAAGCGCAGCCGGAGTTTCACAGCCTGAAGGCGTTGCGCAAAGAGATGCGGAAGCTGGAAAAGGAGATGACGGCCAAGGCCAGGGATCTGGCTTTTGAGGAGGCGGCGGCCTTGCGTGACCGGCTGAAAAAACTCAGGGAGCAGGAGTTGGAATGGCTGTGAGGGAGTGAATTTAGGATTTCGGATTTCGGATTGCGGATTGCGGATTGAACAAGGGTGAGGAGGAGTGAGGGAGTGAGGAGCGAGGAGTTGGAAGACAGGAGTCAGGAGACAGGAGGCGGGGGGCGGGAGGGAGAAACCGGCGGTCGGCGGGAGGGGCTGCTCTACCGCTTTTCCCTGTGGGCCGCGCCGCTGCTCTTTCGGCTGCTCTCCTTTTTCCTGTTTGCCACCTGCCGGGTAGAGCGGCGCGGTTACGAGCATTTTACCCGCTTTGCCGAGGCCGGAACCCCGTTTATCGTCTCCTTCTGGCATTACGGGGTGATTTATATTGTCCATCAGGCCAGGACAATTCCCTATGTGGCCATGGTCAGCGCCAGCAAAGACGGCGAATACGTGTCCCGCATCCTCCGCAGCAAGGGGTTTTCCACGGTGCGGGGGTCGCGGAACAAAGGGGCGGTCAGCGCCTTGAAGGGATTGGTGAAGGAAATGGCGGCCGGCAAGACCGCGGTGCTGGTGGCCGATGGCTCCCAAGGGCCGGCCCGCCGGGTCCAGGCCGGCACGATCCTGCTGGCTGCCAGGACCGGCGCGCCGATCGTGCCCATAAGCTGGGCTGCTGACCGCTATAAATGTTTCCGCAGCTGGGACCGCACCGCCATTCCCCTGCCGTTTGCCAGGGTTGTCATGTGGTATGGCGAACCCATCACCGTGCCGGGGGCACTGAAGGGCGCGGAACTGGAAGAGCATCGGCTCGGGCTGGAGCGGTCATTGAATGAGCTGTATGAAAAATCGTGGCGGGAATTCGGCAGGCAGGAGCATTAAGCGAACAGCGAAAAGACGGTTTACAGTTTACGGTTTACGGAAGTACGCCGTAAATCGTCAACCGGCAACCGCAACCTGGTCCTTCTGATACCAATGAAAAAAGGGGATAACGGCATGGCCGTCATCCCCTTTTTGCGCTGGGCAGTCTGAAGACCAACCAGTATGAGAGGTTGTCATCAATCCAACTGCTTCATGATGGAGTCAAGCACTTCCTTGATGCCGGCGGAGCCGTCCACGGAAATGACTTTCGGGCCGGTGACGCCCTTGAAGTAGTTCACCGCAGCCATGGTACCGGTATTGGTATCATAGTAGATATTGTGGCGTTTACCGATGGCAACCTCGTCCTGATCGTCGGCCCTGGTGCTCAGTTCGCCGCCGCAGACCCGGCATACCAGCTTGCCGTCTTTCATCACCGGCTTGATGGCTTCAAAGGCGATATGGTTGGGGTGGTTGTTGTCGTTGGCGCACAGCCGGCGGCCCATGATCCTCTCCTTGGCGATCTGGCGGTCAAGCATGATTTCAATCACGTAGTTCAGGGCAATGCCGGCATCATTCAGGGCCTTGTTCAGGGTTTCCGCCTGCACCTTGTTCCGGGGAAAACCGTCCAGCAGCCACCCTTTTTTGCAGTCATCTTCCTGCAGTCGGTTGAGGATCATCGGGATGGTGATATCATCGGGGACAAGGTCGCCCCGGTCAATATACTCTTTCGCCTTCTTGCCCAGTTCCGTGCCGCCTTTGATGTTCTTGCGGAAAATGGCACCCGACTCGATGTGGGGGATCTTGTATTTCTCCTGAACCTTGGCGCCCTGCGTTCCCTTACCACTGCCGTTCGGACCGAAAATCAAAATGTTCATCCCGTCTCTCCTTGTGCAAAGTTTGTTGTTGAAATTCCTCTCCAAGAATTAAGGTAACCTGTAGTAATTGCGGTACTTTTACAATAACTGGCAAACGACTATAGCCCAACTTGCAAAACTATGCCATAAAAAAGAAAAGGGGATGAAGAGTATCGGAGGGGGAAGAGAAAAAGGAGGGAAAGGGAAGGCGACGGAGGACGCAGGCGCTGCCCGTCTTTCCGGCAGCCCTGCAGCAGCATCTTTCCCTTTCAGGGAGCCTTTTTACCATGCAGGGTACAGAATTCCCTGATCAGTTCTTTTCGGTCGGGCAGAGTCATCCGGAAGTAAAAGGGGCTCAGCATCAAAATTCGGATCGCTTCCTGGCGTGTCATGGCGGTTCCTTCCTTTATATGTCTTTTGCTGGTTTGTTCTTTATGTTAAACTTATCGGCATTTCGCGGGATAACTTAATCAATCAGACAAACCGGTAATTATTTTCATGCATAAAGCTGTCAGGGCGACGCTGCTGCTCTTTCTCATTCTCATGTTCGGGACAGGCGGGTACATGGTGCTGGAGGACAGCACCTTTATGGACGGCCTTTATATGACCCTTATCACCATCACCACCGTGGGGTACGGCGAGGTTGTCCATCTCAGCCCCAATGGGCGGATCTTTACCATGGTGCTTATCCTGGTAGGCGTGGGATTTGTGATGTTCGTGTTCACAAAGATTACCGAGGCCGTGGTGGAAGGCGGTCTTCAGGCGGTTTACGGGAGGTTGAATATGAAGAAGAAGGTGGCTGAATTGAGCGGCCATTACATTGTCTGCGGGTTCGGCCGCATCGGCCAGGTCATTACCAAGCTGCTGAATGACGAGAAAAAAACTTTTGTGGTCATTGAAAACAACAGGGAGGTTATTAAGAAGATAGCGGAAATGGGGTATCTCTTTCTGGAAGGGGAGGCCTCAAATGACGACATGCTGCTCAAGGCGGGAGTGGACAAGGCGAGCGGCCTGATCGCCGTGGTCTCGTCGGATGCCGATAACGTCTATATCGTTCTTTCCGCCAGGGGGCTCAACCCGGACCTTTATATCATGGCCCGTTCCAGCGGCGTGGACGGGGTTGAGATCAAACTGATGCGGGCCGGAGCGAACAAGGTGCTTTCCCCCTATTATATCGGAGCAACCCGCATGGCGCACCATGTGCTGCGTCCGACCGTGACCGATTTCATCGATCTGACGGTCCATGGCGGGGAACTCGGGCTGCGCCTGGAGGAAATGCGGGTTTCCGAGAACGGCGAGATGACCAACAAGACCGTGATGGAATCAAATATCCGCCGGGATTTCGATCTCATTGTCGTTGCCATCAAGCGCAGTCAGGGGGAAATGCAGTTCAACCCCAATCTGAGCACCGTTATTCTCAGCGGGGATACCCTTGTCGTGCTCGGCGAGTATGATAAGATCAAGCAACTGGAAAAAATCATTTAATCACGCCCCTGACGCTGTACTAAAGGGATGGAATCTGCCAGAATAATGATGACTGTTTCCTGTTTTCTTTCCCGTCCGCCTTTTTGGGGGATGTCCTGTCATCATAGGAAAAGTGATGGAAGATCTTGTAAAAAAGCCCGTCAAAATCTGTAATGACCGGTTCCTGTTAAAGCTTACCAAGGATAAACTCAAGGCGGTTTTACAGCTTGTCAACGACACGGATCACTTTGAATCGGTGGATTTTGACACTCTTGTCAAGGAAGTGCGCAATCATGGCGTGACTTACGGTTTTGTGGCCAAACTGCCGCCGGCCAGGGAGGGGGTAACCGTCATTGCCAGCGGCACGCCGCCCGTCGCCGGGGAAAATGCCAAGGTGAAACCGGTGGTGAAACCTGCCATTGTCTCCCAGAAAAAGGTAAAAAAAACCGGCAAGGACAAGATTGATTTCCGTGAACTGGGCCATATCGTCAATGTGCCCAAGGGTCAGCTGCTGCTGAAAAAGATTCCGCCGACTGCCGGCACCCCCGGGAAAAACGTGCTGGGCGAGGAGATTTCCACCAAACCCGGCAAGGATCTCGCCATCAAATGCGGGCCGGGCACGGTCCTGAGTGCCGATGGCCTTGAGGTCAGCGCCACGGTTGACGGCAAGTTCGTCATGGGGGATGGCAAGCCCTCTGTTTTTGAGGAGCATGTTGTTACCGGCGATGTGGACTTGACCATCGGTAACCTCGCCTTCTGCTGCACAAAGCTTGAAATCACCGGCGAGCGGGTGCCCGGCTTTAAAATAAAGTGCAGGGGGGATGTCATCGTCGGCAAGGGGGTCAATAATGCCCAGATTCTGGCCGGCGGCAATGTGAAGATAATCGGTGGGCTGGTAGGCATGGAGACGGAAATCAGGGCCAAAGGGGACATTGTGCTTGATTTCTGCGAAAATTTCGGCCTCATCGAGACCAGGGGCGCCTTGCGGGTCAGCGATTTTGTGGTGCAGGGCAATGTCAAGACAGGCCGGGATATGACGGTCCTGCAGGGCAAGGGAACCGTCATCGGCGGCAGGTATGTACTCGGCGGCAGCATGCATGTCAAGGATCTCGGTTCAGAGGCGGAAGTTGTGACCGAGGTGATTGTCGGTCTGCAGCCTGAGCTGGAAAAACGCAAGAGGCAGGTGGAGGCGGCGAAGGAATACTGGCCCAACAGGCTGACCGATATCCTGAAAAATATCGGCGCCCTCAAGGAGATGAAAAAAGCCGAGGGCAAGAATTTCGGCGGGGAAAAGGCCAAGGTGCTGGCTGAGCTGAACAAGCTGCTGCCCGATGTCATGGAAAAAAATAACCAGCTGACCGAGATCCAGATGGAACTCGATAAGGAACTCGAACAGGCCTCCAATGAGGCCATTTATGTCTATGGCACCCTCTATCCCGGGGTGACCGTCACCATCGGCAAGGCGACCTGGGTTATTGATGAGCAGCGGCAGGGGGTGGTGGTGGAGCTGAACAAGACGACCCTGCAGATACAGGTGCGGGCCCGGTTCTTGGCCCGCCCGGCTTCCGTGGTGTTGTCGGCAATCGGCCGGTATTCCCCGTAGCCGATGACGGAAAGTCTGGCCGGCGCAAAGCGGAGGGTGTCGGTGAGATAATGGACAATGGTGGCGGCCCGGGCAGTGGAAAGTTCCCAGTTTGACAGAAAGATCCTGGATTTGACCGGCACATTGTCCGTGTGGCCTTCTATTCTGACATCGTTGGCATATTCCTGGATCGATTTTGCCACTTCCTCCAGCATGGGCAGGGAGGCCGGGTGAATTTCGGAGCTGCCGGAGTCGAAGAATCCCGCCTCCTTGAGGCTGATCACCAGACCCCGGCTGTTGACGGTGAGCTTGACTTTGTCTTCATTGCCCGTGGCGGCAAGAAGAGAGGTGATTTCCTGTTTGATCTCGTCGAACTCCTCATCTGCCGCGTAGGGTTTGGTCGAATCGGTCTCCGGTTCGGTTTCCGACCGGTTGGTCAGGGATTTGGTGCTGGGAATCGGGGCCAGATCTATGGAGTCAATGATACGCATGGCAGGCGCGGAAGAGGACGAGGTCATGCCGAAGGCCTCGCGGATGGACTGGGACACCTCCTCCGCTTTCTTCTGATCAGACTGGGACATGGCAAAGAGGGTCACGAAGACGGCAAACAGCAGGGTGATGAAGTCGGCATAGGAGACAAGCCATCGTTCCAGGTTCGGTTCTTTTTCATGTTTCTGTTTGCGCGCCATCAGCTTTTCTCGGATTGGTTTATTATTATTGTTGTTGCTGTTTTTCCAGATAAAATCCCTGCAGTTTTTCCACAATAAAGCGGGGGTTCACCCCATCCAGGATGTCCAGCAGCCCCTTGAGGATGATTTCCTTCAGTAACAGTTCTTCCTTCATCCGCCGTTTGATCTTGGTGCTGATCGGAATGCAGATGATATTGGCCGTCATCAGACCATAGATGGTGGCGACAAAGGCAACGGCGATTCCTTCGCCCAGTTTGGAAGTGTCGGAGAGGTTGTGCATGACATGGATAAGTCCGAGAACCGCGCCGATAATACAGATGGTGGGCGCAAAACCGCCGGCTGCCTCAAATACCTCGGCGCTTCCTTTGGTTTCTTCCTCAAAGGCGGTGATTTCAATCTCCAGAAATTCCTGCAGCTGTTTGGCGTCACCGCCGTCCACCATAATGGAAATACCCTTGCGGATGAAGCGGTCCGAGCTTTTCTTCCCCTCTTCCTCCAGGGCCAGCAGGCCGTTGCGGCGGGCCTTGTCCGCATAGCCGGCCAGCAGCTTGATGATGGATGACGGATCTTTTTCCTCATAAGAAAATACTGTTTTCACATCCCGAAAGGCTTTGAGGATGGTCTTGAGAGGAAAGGAAACAAAGGTGGCGCCTGCGGTGCCGCCGAGAACAATGAGAAAGGCGGTGCCTTGAATCAGGGCCATAATCGAGCCGCCTTCAAGGACCTGACCGCCGAATACGGCGCCGAAGCCTAAAATCAAACCGATAAGAGTCGCTTTATCCATGATGCAAGTTGTTCAGAAGCATGAAAATCATTGGCAGATGGGGGTCCTTTGCGGGGCATGAGGTAAAGAAGAATGTACGCACGAGGGGAAAAAAGCCGCGTTGCCGACCAGCATTGAAAAGGCTGGCGGCATTGGCCGCAACCGGTGACTCCAAAATATGTGACTGATGGTGATCGTGTGAAACTGCTGAGTATAACGGTTGGTAAATAGAGGCGCCATTTTTCTCCCGCAAATATATTATCATAGACAACGACGTAGAAAAACAATTAATTTCAGAACCCCTGAAGTCGTAATGGAAACGCAATGACTTTTGCCATTCTTACATCCGTCCGGATGCTTTTCGATTCAACTTGTGCTCATACATCAGGGCGTCGGCTTCTTTCATCATTATTTCAATGGTACAGGGACCGGCAGCGTCGAACTTGACGACGCCGACACTCATCTGCAGCTCGTAGCTTCTTCCCGGCTGGGCGTTGAGGGCATCAAGATTGTTCTGCAGCCGCTGCAGAAGCTGGGCCTTGTCATGAGCGTTCGGGTCACAGGACAGAAGGGCGGCAAACTCATCGCCGCCGAATCGGCTGACAATATCCGATTCACGGAAGGTGTTTCTCATGGCTTTCGCTGTATCTTTGATGGCCTGATCACCCTGCTCGTGACCCAGGTTGTCATTGATCCATTTCATATTGTCCATGTCGGCAAATAACAGAAAGATATCCCTGCCAAGCCTCCGGCCGACCTTAAGCTGCTGTTCAGCCATGGTAACAAAACCCCGCCGGTTCAGGAGCCCTGTCAGCTCGTCGCGGATGGCGGCCTCATGAAGTTTCTGTTCAAGCGTTTTGCATTGGTGATGGTGCCGCATGGCGCGGGTGTATGCCAATATCATGACCGGCAGCATAATGGCGGACACCACGGCAATGATCCCGTAGACATGCAGGACTAGCCGGTCCAGTCGGGTAAACTCCTTGGTGATATCAAAATATATTTCAAAGGCGCCCTCGAAAACACCATCCCGCATGAGCGGCACATAGGTCTCCACAACGTGGGCATGGAGAAACTGCCCTTCGAGGGAAGGTTCATCCTTCCTGACCACCTTTGAATAGAGATTTCCTCCGGCAACGATTTCGTGAAAGTAATTTTCCCGGTTTATCAGCCCCATGTCAGCGGGATCAGTGGAGAATATGATCATGCCGGAAGGCTGGAAGATCTTCAGCTTTTTCAAGCCCAAATTTTTGGCAATCCCGGCGCTCTGTTCGGTAAAAAGGGAGATGGTGCTCTCATCAATGGCCAGGGAAGATTTGTGAAAATAGATGGAGACGAGATGATTGGCGACCCGCACCGCCTCGTTTTCCGTATTATCGATGATGAGCTGCCGGAAGGCAGGGGTCAGGTGAAACCCGATATATAAGGGAACGGTCAGTATCGAGATAAAGGAGAGAAGAACAAAAAATTTCAGATAGTTGATGTTGAACATCATTATAACCGGGTGACGGAATTATTTAGGAGCCGTTACGAAATAACATGGCCATTTTTTCAATTTCGTTACGGCTCCTTATACCCCTCAGGAGGGTACCGAAAAGAGTACCGTTCCGCGGATTTCTCCGGCCATGTTATTTTTTTTACAACGGCTTAGGACAGAAAAAGATCAGCCACTAATTTTTCTCCCCATAATTTTTACTCCGGTAAAAATCGCATTGCTTGCAGTTAATGATCTTTTTGGCAAAAGCTCCCTGCACCTTGCCGCCGCACAGGGTGCCCGCCTTCCGGGCGCAGGTTGTCCCATGATCCGGATAGGCCGGGCAGACGCCAAGCTCCCCGGCCTTGGCGCCCCCTTCCTCACGCCCGCAATTCTTGAACTCCCAGCAGTTCAGGGTCTGCTGCGGTGCATGCAGCCGAGGAGGATCGACAGGGGCTGTTTCCTGGTCCCGGGCAGGAGCGGATTGCCTGGCGGAATGTCCGTCGCCCACCATGGCGGACAATGCCTGCAGGATCTGCTGTAAATTCCCGGCATAGGCCTCCATCTGCAATGAGGTCTGGAAATAGCCGTCCGCGTTGGCGGCATTCTGCTGGGTAATGGTCTCTATTTCGGCAATGGCCGTGTTGATCTGCCCAATGCCCATGGCCTGTTCATTCGAGGCATTTTTTATCTCACCGAACAGGGAAATCGAATTCTTCACGCCTGCATTCACTTTCCCGAAGGCGTCGCTGGTGTTTTTTACTATATCGGTTCCTGCTTTGATTCGCGTGACGGTTTTTTCAATCATCACCGCCGTATTTCGGGCAGCTTCGGCGGCCCGCATCGCCAGGTTTCTGACCTCATCCGCCACCACGGCAAATCCCGCCCCGGCTGCGCCGGCCCTGGCCGCCTCAACCGCGGCATTCAATGCCAGGAGATTGGTCTGGAAGGCAATTTCATCGATGTTCTTCACGATCTTGGCCGTTTCCATGCTGGCGGTTGAGATTTCCGTCATTGACCTGGTCAGCTGCTCCATGAAATCGTTTGTCTTGTCAAGCAGCGCCCGGGTCTCATCCATGGACAGGCTGGCCTGGGAAGCATTCTCCGCATTCTGGCGGCTCATGGAGGCCACCTCCTCCATGGAGGCCGAGGTTTCCTCGATCGCCGCTGCCTGTTTTGCCGCGTCCTCGGCCAGCCCCTGTCCGGCTTCAGTCACAGCCACGGACACCTTTTCGATGCCGACCGAGGCAGCGGCCAGCTCCTTGATGGAGGAGCGCACCGGCAGGGTGACATTGCGCGTGATCAGTATTCCCATGAGCAGGGAGACGAAGGTGCCGAACAGGAGAAAGGCCAGCAGGGCCAGCTCGGCCTTTTTGCTGGTTTTATAGGCAAGAAGAATGTCCTCCTGTACTTCTTCCCTGGTGCTGTCGACGATTTTTTTCAGCAGATTCTCTGACTGCGCAAAGGAAACTGAAAATTTCTCCTGTTCATAGCCGTACAGATTTTCAAAGAGATGCAGGGCATTGTTGATCGGCGCGGTCAGCTTGTCCACATGCTGCTGGATATTTTCGATGCTGGGCAGTACCTCTGCCGTATAGACGTCCTTGGCCAGGGCCGCTTCATCAATGGCAAGAAAATCGGCAATCGAGACCACCGCACGAAGCACCTCGCCCAATTGCCCGATGACCTTGTCCCTGGCAGCTGTTACTTCTTTATTGTCTGACTGCAGCCCGGTAAGCCATTTGCCGAAGTCCAGGGCGGCGACATCCTGGGCCGCAGCCATTTTTTCGCCTTCCAGCACGGATTTGCTAACCGAGGCGGTCCAGGCCTTGTACGTGCCGAAATAATGCTCCGCATCCAGGGCGAGTTTCTGCGGATTGTCAATGGCTATTTCGTCTATTAAATGGCTGATTTTCATGCACTCCCGGGCATCGGCTTCCCATGTCTGCCGGCTGGCCAGGAAATCCCGCCAGAGCGGTTCGATCTGTTCGTTCTTCGGCAGGCTGTTGAATTTCTGAATCTGCTCCGCCGCTTTTGTCAGGGCATCGTCGATTTTTTCATATTCAGCGCTGCGATTCGTACGGGACAGGGACGGATTCAACAGGGTTCGGATGGAGGTGGTAACCCTGGCCTGGTACTTGGAAATTTCAGAGATGCTTTCCAGGTAGGGCACGTCAACAGTGCCGATGCTGTCCATGCTGGCCTTGATCATGGTCATGCTGCCCCAGCCCACGATGCCGACCAGCACGCTGATCAAGGTGGAAAGCAGGAAGCCGCCGAAAATTTTCTTCTGCAGGGAGATCGGCATGGTTTTTCCATAGGTCTCTTGCATAACGAGGTCACAGGGCACATTGCCTCCCTTCGGGCACGGGAGAAATACCCGCGCCCTCCTGGAGATGCCTGGCTCATGTTATTTTTTATTGTGCTCGCGAGCGCCGCTGGAACACGGGCTCACAAAAGATCAGTCGACAATCTGCTTCTGGCCCTCTGGGGAGAGGAAGAAGTCGATGATTTTCTGTACGTCCGGAGTGGGGGCGCCGACGGTGATCAGGCCCAGCGGCCTTTCAATGGTCTTTGTTTTCACGACTTTGGTTTCCCCGGGGCTTAAGGAATGAAACCCGGAGCTCACCGCGCCGATGCCGCCCTTGGCCTTGGATACCTCATTGATTTCCAGGCGGGTGCTTTTGACCTGGATGGCATTGGCCGCATACTCGGCCTTTTTCATTACCATGCTCTGAAAAACCGCCTTGGTGGAGCTGCCCGCATGACTGGTGACCACCTGCACCGGCATGTCCGCTCCGCCCACATCCTTCCAGTTGGTGATCTTACCGGAATTGAGGTCGGCGAGCTGCTCCCAGGTGAGTTCGGAGACACTGTTCTCCTTATTGACGATCGGGACAATGACATCCTTGGTGATTTCATGGTAAATCAGGTTCGCGGGTACGGCCATGGGCGGCTTGCCTTCCTCTTTCAGGACCTTCTGCGCCGATTCGATGCTCTCTTCCAGGGTGTTTGACGAGATGGCGACGCCGGTCTTGCCTTCAAACAGGGCCACCATGCCCTTGCCGGTTCCCACCCCCAGCACCTTGATTTTAATCCCGGTGGCATCCTCCAGCGCCTTGGCGCCTGGCTCCAGGAAACGTTTCTGGCAGGTGGTTGATCCCCAGAGTTCCACCTCGGCCGCCATGGCCGGGGCGCTGAACATGGTGAAGGCCATGGCCAGACAGATCAAGATGCGGGTTAAGCGTTTCATGGTTGTTCTCCTTGGAATGCGTGGTTGGTTGCAGACTTTTTATCGGGAAGATAACAAGTAACGATGCAGCACTTGATAAATCTTCGCAAATCGATAGCCCGCCAGTCAAGGAAAAATCACGAAAGGCTTGTTTTCTAAGGGATACCGGGCGAAATGGTTGACAGGGTTCCCGGCGCGGATTTCAGCGATTGATGTGATGCAGGATGAAAAAAGTAAAAACGATAAAGGCAATGCAGGCCAGAATGACCAGGCGCTTCACCATGCCGCCCCTGGCCTTGTTCTCGCCGGTGAAAGTCCTTTCCCGGCATGCAGCGGCATTGATTTGCTTTTTAAAATGACTTTTGAGGCGCAGGCGGTTGAGGTAGGTCCA
>JACQYM010000007.1:0-6703 GCA_016208225.1 Deltaproteobacteria bacterium
CAGCAGCTGCTGATATTCGGCCAGTTCCTCCTGGGACTGCGGAACCCAGCGATCAAGGGATTTGAACAAATCAGGCTCCGCGGCATAAGCGATGGGCATCAGGAAATCCAGCAGTCTCCGGCTGAGGGACGGCTCAAGCACGACCGATTCAGGTGCGGGTGCAGGTTCCGGTGCGAACTTGAAAAGATCCCGCAGCACGGGGTCCACTTCCCAGTCGAAACGGAGCGGGTCTTCAACCGCGGACGGCTGCAGGGTGCGCGCCAGGCGGCGCAGGCCGTCGCTGCTGATCTGCATGCCCAGATTCGGCGCCGCGGCGTCAAGGGTGAGCAGCGCATCCCCGGCGTTGACGAAGGTCATGTAGCGGATGGCTTGCTGCTGGATCAGGCCGCGCTGTTCAGCTTCTTCGATGATCAACCGCAGATCATGCCAGGCCTCGACAAACAGGGCGCGGAGGGGATCACCCGCATCCGGCCGCACCTCGCCGGTCAGGATCGGCAGCAGTTGATAGCGGCTGGAAATAAGCAGATCAAACAACTGCTCACGCATCTGCGCGTCAACAAAATCCATGCCGGCATTTTTGATAACAAAAACCAGAAAGGCATCCCAGGGCTCCAGTGCCTTCTGAAAGTTTTCAAGCTCCACCGGGGTAAGCGGCGCCTCAACCGGCTGCTCCGTTATCGGCAGGGGTTCAGGACTCTCGGCCACGGTCAATATCAGGGGCACGACAAAACCGGTATCTTCGACACGGAGCACTCCGGCGGCAATGCTGTTCAGCGTTGCATCGAGCTGGGCCGCCTCGGCCGGAGAAGCGCAGGCCCGGAGAAAGGCGATGATTTCCTGCTGGGGCGGAGAGAGATCCAGGGAATATTTCTCCAGCCGCGGATGCAGGAACCGTTTGACCAGGTCCCACACCAGGCCGGTCATCATCGGTTTGACGCCGGCATCGTCATAAAGGGCCGAATCAACAATGCGGTACCGCAACTGCCATTGTTCGTCCACATATGGTGCAAGGGTCATGTCGATGGAACCGCTCCAGATCATGCCCATCGGCATTACCCCCAGGACGTTTGTCCCGAAGCTTGCGATAATGTGGGCCGAAAAGTGCGGCTGTCCGTTGCGGATATTCAGCTGCGGACGCTCCGTATGCAGATAACGGTAGGGTCCTTCCTGAAACAGCACAGCGGGCTTGCCCGGTTCCGGATTGATATGCATGGCGAGGGTCTGCTGCAATAAAGCGGTGCGCAGGGTAAGCGGCAGCTCAATGGTGGCGGCCATCAATCCCGCCGGGGCCGCCAGCAGGCAGACAATGATGGTGCACAGCCGGATGAAACGGTTCACAAAAAAAGTCCCGTGCGGGCGGAATGAGTATGCGGATGAATGTTGCATAATAATGACGAATCAGGAAGAAATATGTTTGATCTCTGGAAAAGGCTGAATTCCTCTGGCCTGTAAGCCGCTACGGTGTGCAGGAGGGGAAAACGGAAACACAAAAGCCATGGCGGGTCGCATTGCTTTTCAGCGGCGGTCATGGAAACGGGTACCCCGTCTTTTTTGGTGCACTATAGCCCTCCGGCCTTCTGCTGTCAATGATTCCCGCGAACCTTTCCCTGCCTCTCTCCCTGCTCGTTCTCTGTGATAATTTCCCGTCATTTTCACGGATAACTGATGAAAAAAAGACGGTAATCATCAGGTCCGAGCCTGATCTGCTCAAGATTGCTGCCGTTGATGGCCACTGGTGCAGCGGTCAGCAGATCTCTGCCGCGGCTGCCGGACAGAAATGGGGCATGAACGGTGACAACGGCCGGCTGGTCATGTTCGTTCAGCAGGGCCAGCAGAACGCCGTCCGCCTGATAGCGTGCGTCAACCAGTACGTAATCCGCCCCCGGTCCGGTGCAGGAAACTTCCGGCTGCAGACCGAAGAAGTCCCGATAAATGGTGCGCAGCCAGGCGGTACGCACGTCCCAGGTCAGGGCGGGAGCGGGCTGGCCCGCGCTTTGCTCCGGCAGCTGGATGATATCGCCCAGGGCAAAAGTGGTGAGGGCGGTTTTTGCCCGCGGTCCGCTGGTGGTGATCAACGCCGGCACCCCTTCCCTGCCGCCGCCGGCATAGGTTGCCTGGACGACGGCGCCGGGACGCCCACCGGCAACGGTCATGAGCTTCCAGGTGGCAAAACGGGATAGGCTGGCCGGCGGCAGCGCCAGGGTGGCCTCCCTGGCCGGGGTCAGGGTCAAGGCGGCGTAGCCTGCCGGCCATGGTCCCCGTGGTCCGGCGCCCGCCTCCCAGGCAATGGCCGCGGAGCCGGCCTCGATGCCGAAAAGAGCGGCCATGCGCTGCGGCCAGTCAGGATTGGGAATATGGCGGGCATCGAACTGGCCCGGCAAGTCGCCGTTGGCATGGATATGCAGGCCGCGTCCGAGAACGCCCTGCTGCAGGGCGGCCAGCTGGTCCGGCTGCATCTGGAAGTTGCGCGGCAGCAGCAGCGCTTTGGCCGCCGGGGGAAAGCCCTGGCCGAGAAAATGGTCAAATATTTCGCCGGTGATGATCCGGGGCCGGAATCCGAGGCGCCGCAGCGCCCCCCACAATCCGGCCAGCTCCTCGTTGGCCCGGTTCCAGCCGAGATCGATATCCGTGGGCCACAGCACCAGGATGTCGGCCGCCGGTCGCTGCCCGGCGGGCAGCAGTTTCTCCACCTCGATTTCCCGCATGTGCCGGAACATGGCGGTTATTGCCTCATACACCCCCGGTTTCGGCCGGCGCGCACTGTCCACTACCCCGAAACCGGCCTCACGGGCAAAGCTGCCGGAACGGAATTCGTCCCGGTCCTGCCAATGGAAGATAAACACCCCGGCCGCGCCGGAGACAAACGATTCCCAGACACTGCTGACCAGGGCCCTGGCCTGCCTGGGAGCTGCGCCGGGGAAATTGGTCTCCGTGCTGCTGTGGCCGGTTTCGGAGATGAGCAGCGGCATGTTCAGGGTGTCCCGGAACTTGGCAATGCCGAAATCCATCGAGCGCAGTTCGTGTCCAACTAGGGCCCAGGCATAGTTGTTGATCGACATGAAATCAAGCGGCGCGCCAGCGGCCCGGCAACGTTCGGCAATGGTGACGGCGTCCTCGCCGGTGATGTTGGAGTCAATGCCGCTGAATACCCCGCCCACCATGGCATAGGAGATGAGCTGGTCGGGCGCGGCGGTCTTGGCAGCCTTGGCGCCGGCGGCGATAAAATCGGCAATGGACCCCTTGCGCCATTGAATGAGGTCGTGATAACCGGAACGGCGGATGGCCGCATGGTCCTGCCGGTTCGGCGGATACAGCGCGGCCATGGGCACCGCGGCGAAATCGGCATAACCGGTTCCCCAGGCCTCGTTCAATTCCCTGATCTGCCGGTGATAGATGGCGCTCAGATAATTACGATAGGCCGGCAGACTCCATTGGCTGTCAAAGCCGACGAAATTTTTCTGCTCCGCGGCTTGCCACAGATCGTAATAGGCAAACTCATTGCCCAGTATCCAGCCGGCGATGGCCGCACTGTCCCGGTAATGGCCGCAGACCGCGCCGAGAAAGCGGGCATAGGCCTCTTTGGCCCTGGGGTGATTGTAATTGAGAATGGGGGCCGGGCCGCTGCTGGTGCGGGCCATGGCATCCGGGTAGGCGGCGATGAACCAGGACGGCGGGTACTGGTAGCCGATGAGCACGAAAAGCCGCAGCCCCAGCTCCCCGGCGCGCCGGACAAGATAATCGGTGCGCGACCAGTCATAAACGCCCTCTTTGGCTTCGATGCCCTCCCAGACGAACTCCACCCGCAGGGAGTTGGCGCCCGCCTGTTGCATTGCCGCGAGGTCCCGGTCCAGCTCCGCAAACGTCTGATTGGCATAGACCGGGGGGTTCCACACCTGGTAGGCAAAGCCCCGGGGGATAAAGAATGAGGCCCGGTCGGCGTCCCAGAAATAGTTGTCTTTGATCTGCAGACGCGCCTGCACCGCGGCGGGTCCGAGGAAAAAGAGCAGGAGCAGGGCGGCCAGCCAGCGGCAGCCGGCGCGGATACCGCGTCGGGCCTGCTTTGCCGTCCTTCTGCTGTTAAGGAAGTTATCCACCGGTTCCCCCATCAGTGCGGATTATCCACCTGGGGTATCATCTTGACCACCAGGATCCCCTGCAGGGTCTGAATGTCGGTCGGGGTCAGCCTGACGGGAATGGTACGGGTTCCCAGTTCAAACAAAAAAGGTTCAATATCATCAAACTCGACGGGATATTCCCTGCCGCCAAGGGAGGCCAGCAACGGCTGCAGCACTTCGGCCGCATCATCGCCCTGCCCTTTCTTCGGTTTGGGAAAGACCGGTTTGACAAAAAGAATTTTTTTCTGCTTATCAAAACGGAGAAAGAGTTCGCAGGTCACCGGCAGCTTGACGCTCCCGAGCTTCATCTTGATGTTCTGGCCGCCGATATCGGCAGTCATGGCCAGGTCCCGGCCCGATATGACCCCCTGCACGAATATGGATTTATCCCGCACCAGCAGCTTGTCCAGGGAATCGACGACAATGCTGCCCTCCATGACATGATTTTTCGTCTCGATCGGGATGGGCAGTGCATCGCTGATGGTCTGCCGCAGGATTTCAGCCGGCAGGCTGATGGTGACCACCTGCTCCTCGGCCTTTGCCGGAAGAACAGCGGCCAGAAAAACAAGAAGAAAGGTCAGAAAAGAAAATAATTTGCTGCGTATTGATACCATATGAGGGATATTCCTTTCATTTTAGCTTGTTGCAAAAAAACAATGCGCCCATATCGTCATTCAGGCGAAAGTCGGAATCCAGCCATTTCGGCCTCTCCTGTTCTGGACCCCGGCTTTCGCCGGGGTGACGCTCCCAATTTTTAGGTTTGTTCCTTCCGTCTCCCGCCTCTTACCTTATGCCTGTTGCCTTATGCCTATTGCCTCTCCCTTATGCCTGTTGCCTTCCAGAATCTACCGCAAAAGCGGCATCATCAGGGTGGCCAGACTCAGAAATACAAAAAAACCGCTGATATCGGTGGCAGCCGTGATAAAGACACTGGAACCGAGGGCGGGATCGAGCTTTAACGACTTGAGCGCCAGCGGAATGGCGGAACCGATGAGTCCGGCGATGATGAGATTGCAGATCATGGCCATGAGCATGATCAGCCCCAGCCACGGCTTGTTAAATCCGAACAGGGCGATAACGGCTACCAGCAGACCGATAATGGCGCCGTTCATCAGGCCGACGCCCGCCTCCTGCAGGATGACCTTGCGGCCGCGGCCCACTGGAATCTTGCCCAGGGCAATGCCGCGCACGGTTACCGCAAGCGTCTGGGTGCCGGCGTTGCCGCCCAGACCGGCGATAATCGGCATGAGGGCGGCAAGGATGACGTATTGCGAGATGGTGTCCTGGAAAAAACTGACCGTCAGCGAGGAGAGCATCGCCGTGCCGAGGTTCAGGGTCAGCCATGGACCGCGGAGGCGGATACTCTGCAGGATTGACGAGTTCTCATATTCTTCCGCATCGGTGCTGGCCATGCGCAGCATGTCTTCCGTAGCCTCTTCCGTGACCACGTCCAGGGCGTCGTCATGGGTGATGATGCCCACCAGGGCATCACCGCCGTTGATCACGGGCAGGGCAATGAGGTCATACTTGGCAATGAGTTCGGCGGCCTTTTCGCGCGGATCGGAGGCGCGGATGTAAATGGCCTCGGCCTTCATGATATCGCCCACATAGGCGGACGGCTTGGCCAGGATCAGTTTGCGCAGGGAGACAAAACCGAGAAACCGCCGGCCTTCGCCGATGACGTAGGCATAATAGATGGTTTCCTTGCCCGGCCATTGCCGCCGGAGTTTTTCCAGGGACTGGGTAACCGTGAGATCAGGGGTCAGGGTAACATATTCGGAAGTCATGACCGAGCCGGCCATGTTTTCATCATAGGAACTGAGTTTGCGGATGTCTTCCCGTTCGGCCTTGGCCAGCAGGGGGAAAACAGATTCCTGGGCCTCCTCCGGCAATCGTTTGAAGAGATCGACCCGCTCGTCGGCCGACATTTCGGTCAGCAGGTGGGCCAGTTCATCCTTGTTGATGTTCTCGGTGAGGAATACCTGGAAATCAAGATTAAAGTAACCGAAGACCGCCGCTCTTTTCCATGGCTGCATGAGGGAGAGCATTTCCCAGACAGACTGGGGAGAGAGGCCGGTAAGCGCCTCGGCAAGGGTCGCTTCGGGAAGCTCGGCGCAAAGGTCGCGCCGGATGTCGTTCTCGCCTTGAAATAGAAGGGTGCGCAGTTCCTGCGCGTATTCGGGAGTGGTCATTGTTCACCTCCAGTCTGGACAGTGCAGGCGGGGACTGACTGGAGGGAAACGGGGCGTTTGGGAAGTCTAGAAAATCATAACTACGCCACGAGAGCTTTTCGCAGTCCGCAAGAGCAGTCTGTCTGCATCTGGTCTTAAAACCGGGATATTATGCCTACTAGGGCCAGGGTCGTCCATTGAAAAACCTTTTTACTCATTTTAAAAAAATACATGACCGGAGAATGCAGTGCCCGGCTGTCGAGTTTTCGGCAACCGCACCGGCGTTCTCTGCGATCATGCAGAAAACATGCAAAACGTTGCTATTATAGCCCTTCATTTCAGAAAGTCAAAACAATTATGCGGAGCGAAAAATGGTTATGCATTTTTTTCGCATGCATACCATAACATATCGAAATG
>JACQYM010000007.1:6766-9522 GCA_016208225.1 Deltaproteobacteria bacterium
AATGAAAGGTTTAAACCAGCATGGCGACCACGCTTGTCAGCCACGACGAAAGTGTTTCCGATGCAATCACGGTGTCGGTTTACAGTTTACGGTTCAATGCCCTTCCTCATCGTAAACCGGTAACCGTAAACCGTAAACAGCGCCCATTTTTTTGCACCGGCGGCGAGTCAGACGGTCTGCCGCCCACGACAAGGCCATGTCACTGTGCCTGCCGCCCCTCAAACCGGTATGCCGCCAGTTTTTTTGAGGATTTCTGCCAGGCGAAATCCGTTTCCGTAAAGCTCGGCGTCAAACCGGCCAGTTGCGGCAGGGTGGCGGCGAGTGATTGCAGGGTTTTGCTCCGGAGCACCAGGTGGACTTCACCCCGCGTCTCGTTGAGATAGCTGCCAAGTGCTGCAGGGGTGTCAAACAGCATCGGCGGCTCGGGGAGATCCAGATAAAAAAGGACATTGGGCTCCGCCTTTTCATAAAAGACCAGCCGGGCAGGCGGCAGGTCCTTGATGTTTCTCTTCAGTTCCAGGGCAAAGGACCGCTCCGTTCTGTACGTCTCGAGGGGCACGGTCTGCCAGCAGAATTAGCCCCCCAGGATGATGGCGGTCGCCAGCAGCATCCCGGCCGCGTCCTCGGGGGTACCGGTAAGCCGGGGCAGGAACTGGGGCCGTTTCCAGTCCGCCAGCAGCACGCCAAGCGTTGCCATGCCGGTCACGACCGCCGCCGTTTTCAGGCCGGCTGGGGCGGCAAATCCCGTCTTTGCCTCCAACAGAGGCCAGATGAACGGGCTGACAAGTTCAATGAGCCCAAGCAGGGCAATAATCCCCCACTGGCAACGGTGCAGCAGGCGGCCGAGAGCGTCCCGGGAAAACCCGCCCGCCTGGCTGACATACAGGGCCATCCACAGCGCGCAGAAGGGCAGAATGGGGAGAATATAATAGCTGCGCCGCGAGCCCGAAGCGCTGAAAAAAAGAAAAATCATCGCCGTCGCATACACCAGCCAGCGGGTATTGGCGGCGAGCTGTTTCCAGCGGGGCCAGGTCATGAGCAGCGCCCCGGCAAATAACGGCACCCAGGGGAGCAGCAGGATGGGCAGCTCGTAGAAATAGATGTAGAACGGCTCCACATGATCGATGGGGTCGAAGTAGCGCTGGATATTTTCCTGGAACACCAGGGCCAGACCGCTTGACTGGTAATCGGGCCGGGTCATGGAGGCATAGAGGAAAGGGCCGAAGTAGACAAGGCTCGCCAGGGCCGCGGCCACGAAATGCGAGGGTTTGAGATAGCCGCGCCAGCGCTTTTCCGTCAGCACGTCCGGTATGATCGCGGCAATCGGCACGACCAGGGCGGTCAGCCCCTTCAACTGGGCGCCGATAAAGGCGATCAGGTAAAAGACCAGAAAAGACTTGAAACAGGGCCGGTCGCGCCAGGTCCAATACCAGGCGACGGCCAGCATGATGGCGGCCATGTTTTCGATATCGGCCATGCCTGTTCTGGACCAGAAAAGAACGCTGTAGGTGGAGAGCAGAAACCAGCCGGCGGTCAGCACCACCTGCCGGGACCAGAGCCGGCGGCCCAGCCAGACCGTGGTCCCCAGGGTGACGGCGAGCGCCAGGGCGCTGGGGATGCGGACCGCCCATTCATCCAAGGCGCCGGTAAAAAACGAGGTGACGGCAACCAGCCAGTAGGTCAGCAGGGGCTTGTCAAAGTAAGGCTGGCCATTGATGTTGGGATGAAAAAAATCCCCGCTGAGCAGCATCTGCCGGGTCACTTCCGCCCAGCGCCCCTCCGCGGCCCAGAGGCCGCGATAACCCAGCGACCAGAAGGAGAGAACAAGGGTGGCGATGCCCAGCGGAACATATGCCGCGTAGCCGGGTCTCTCATCGTATGATTCTTGTTTCATGTTGATTTCTGCTCCATATTTTCAAAACCACGTGATTGACGCTGAGGAAAAATCTATTTGATACTGTCGTAATAACAGGTTCTGCCCTGATAATTGGTAAAGATCAGCCTCTCCCCCTCTTCCCGCACATACTCCGGGGTCAGGGGAATCTTGCCGCCCCCGCCCGGCGCGTCCAGGGCATAGGTCGGCACGGCAAGGCCCGAGGTGAAGCCGATCAGCGATTGCATAATCTCTTTGCCGGCGGCGATTGTGGTGCGGAAATGGTTTGTGCCCCTGGTCATGTCTCCCTGGAACAGATAATAGGGCCGCACCCGGATGCGGAGCAGTTTCTGCATGAGCTCACGCATGGTCTGCGGGTCATCGTTGATGCCGCGCAGCAGCACGGTCTGACAGCTCAGGGGGATGCCGGCGTCGGCCAGCCGGGCGCAGGCTTTTGCCGCCTCGGGGGTGATTTCCGCCGGATGGTTGAAATGGGTGTTGATGTAGAGCGGATGAAATTTTTTCAACAACCTGGCCAGGCGGACTGTAACCCGCATGGGCAGCGTGCAGGGCACCCGCGTGCCGATGCGGATGATTTCCACCGTCGGGATTTTTCTTACTGCCGTTAAAATTTCCTCCAGCCGCTCGTCGGCGAGCAGCAGCGGGTCGCCGCCCGAGATCAGCACATCCCTGATTTCCGGATGGCCGGCGATATAATCGATGCCGGCGCTCACCGTCTCCCTGGTGATCACCATGCGATCGGTGCCCACCTTGCGTTTGCGGGTGCAGAAACGGCAGTACATGGCGCACTGGGCGCAGACCAGAAAAAGCACCCGGTCCGGATACTTATGGAGCAGATTGGGGACCGGGCTGAGATTTTCCT
>JACQYM010000044.1 GCA_016208225.1 Deltaproteobacteria bacterium
GGGTAATGGGTTAATAGGTTATGAACCATGGGATGCCGGCTGGCGGATTTACCACCAGCCGCCAGCCAAGAGCTATCAGCTATCAGCCAAGAGCCATCAGCTTTTTTCGATTTTCTCCCAGCTGTCGCGCAGGGTGACAGTGCGGTTGAATACCGGCCGGTCAGCCGCGGTGTCCTTCGCATCAAGGCAGAAATAGCCGAGCCGTTCAAACTGATAGCGGTCGTCTACCGTGGCGCGGGCCAGCCCCGGTTCAAGCCGGCAGTCGGTCAGGACCAGCAGCGAATCGGGATTCAGATGACTCATGAAGCTCTTCTCCTTATCGGCCTCCGGGTTCTCGACATTAAAAAGGCGGTCATAAAGACGTACTTCGGCCCGGATGGCATGGCGGGCTGCGACCCAGTGCAGGGTGCCCTTGACCTTTCTGCCGTCCGGCGCCGACCCGCCGCGGCTGGCCGGATCATAGGTGCAGTGCAGCGCCACGATTTCGCCCGTCTGTTCGTCTTTCTCCACCCTGTCGCAGGTGATCAGATAGGCGGCCCGCAGCCGCACCTCCCGGCCCGGCGCCAGGCGGAAGAATTTTTTGGGCGGTTCCTCCATGAAATCGTCCCGTTCAATCCAGATTTCCCGGCAGAACGGCACGGTGCGCTTGCCCATCTCCGGATTTTTCGGATGATTGTCAATGTCCAGTTCCTCTGCCTTGTCTTCGGGGTAATTGGTGATGATCACCTTGAGCGGCCGCAGTACGGCCATGGCCCGCGGCGCCGTGTCATTCAAGTCGTCGCGGATGGCGTTTTCCAGCACGCCCATTTCCACCCGGCTTTCCCGCTTGGCCAGACCGATGGTGTCGCAGAAACCGCGCAGGGAGGCCGGGGTGTAGCCGCGGCGCCGGAGGCCGCAGATGGTGGGCAGGCGCGGGTCGTCCAAGCCGTCGACCAGGCCTTCCTTCACGAGCTCGAGCAGCTTGCGTTTGCTCATGACGGTGTAGGTCAGGTTCAAGCGCGCGAACTCGTACTGGTGCGGCGGGTTCGGGATGCCGAGGGTGGCCAGGTACCAGTCGTACATGTGCTCGATGGCATCGGAGATGGGGTGGGTGTAATCGTACATCGGATAGAGACACCATTTGTCGCCGGTGCGGTGATGGCTGGCATGCAGAATGCGGTACAGCACCGGATCCCGCATGTTGATGTTGCCGGAGCTCATATCGATTCTGGCCCGCAGCACATGGCTGCCGTCGGCAAATTCCCCGGCCCGCATGCGGGCAAACAGGTCGAGATTTTCCTCCACGCTCCGGTTGCGGTATGGGCTCTCCCGGCCCGGCTCGGTCAGGGTGCCCCGGTACTCTCTGATCTCGTCGGCCGACAGGCTGCACACATAGGCCCGGCCCATTTTGATCAGCTGGACGGCATAGTCGTAGAGCTGCTCGAAATAGTCGGAGGCGAAAAAAAGGTTGGCGCCCCAGTCAAAACCCAGCCACTGCACATCCTTTTTGATGGCCTCCACATAGGCGAGTTCTTCCTTGTTGGGGTTGGTGTCATCAAAGCGCATATGGCAGACGCCGTTGTTTTCCAGGGCCACCCCGAAATTCAGGCAGATCGATTTGGCGTGGCCGATATGCAGAAAGCCGTTCGGCTCCGGCGGAAAGCGGGTGACGACCCGGCCGCCGTGCTTGTTGTTCTTCAGGTCCTCGGCAATGATGGATCTGATAAAGTCTCTGGGTTTTTCTTGATTATTCATCGTCTTTTTTCAAAGTTATTTGTTATGAGGGAAAGGCAATAGGCAATAGGCAATAGGCAATAGGCAAAAGGCAAAAGTAAAGGCGCAAGGGCAAAGTAGCGGGCATACTCTGGCGAGCTACTTTTGTAATTTTTTGATGAGAGCTGTCAGCATTCTTTCTATTTCGTTGTCTGTACCGATTAATTTTTGGAAACATTCGGTATCAATATAGCTGAGATTTCTGGAAATTTCTAAAAGAGTTTGCAGCTCAAACAAGGAGCCCCTGGCAATTTTCAGAAAGCGGATATAATCCTGGGTGGCGTGCCGGCCGTATCCTTCCGCAATATTTGTCGGAATTGAAACGGCGCTTCTTCTGATTTGCGATATCAATCCATAAAGTTCATTACCGGGCAATGAGGCTGTAGCAGGATAAATCTGGGTTACTAATGCCATGGATTTCTGCCAGACAAGCAGTTCCTTGTAACTGTTCATTCCTCTCCCTATTGCCTTATTGCCTCATGCCTTTTGCCTTTACTTTTGCCACCTGCCTATTGCCTTATGCCTTTCTTTTTCACTCAAAATATTTTGCCACATCCCGCAGCCGGGCCACAACCTTTTCTCTGCCCAGGTGGACAAAAAGCTCAAACATGCTCGGCCCCTTCACCAGGCCGGTGATGGCGGCCCGAGCGGCGTTGATCGGGATGCCGGGTTTGACCCCGACCTCCTCGGCAAAGTCCCTGGCCGCCTGTTCGGCGCTCTCCTTGGTGAATTCCGGCAGGGCGGCGAAGCGGTCGGCAAGCCGGGGCAGCCAGTTTTTCAGCTCCGGATATTTGCGCAGGTTTTTGGCGAGCGCCGCCTCTTCCACGGTAAAATCGTCGGCAAAATAGGCGCGGCCCTGGGTGGTGAAATCCTTCAGGGTGTGGAAGCGGTCCCGGATCATATCCACGGTCTGCAGGTACCACTCCCGCCGTTCGTTGTCATAGGCCTCATCCCACAGACCGACCTCCTGCAGCTCTTTTTTGACCATGCTGCCGATTTGTTCAATGGGCATGGTGCGCAGGTAGTGGGTGTTGATATTGATGGCCTTGGGATCGGTGAAGAATTTCGGATCGTCCTTGCGGTAATTGAAAATGGCATGCGATTTGTTGATCCGTTCGAGAGTGAAGGCCTCGATGAGTTCCTCCCTGGTGAAGATCTCCCGGTCATCGCCGGGCGACCAGCCGAGCAGCACCAGAAAGTTGACCAGGGCCCAGGGGATGAAGCCCTGGGCGCGGTAGAACTGGACGGCAACGATTTCGCCGTGGCTGCGCTTGGAGATCTTGGCCTTGTTGAGATCCAGGGTGAGCGGCATGTGGGCGAAGACCGGAATGGGGGCGCCCAGGGCTTCATAGAGCAGGATCTGGCGAATGGTGTTGGTCAGATGGTCCTGGCCCCGGATGACATGGGTGATGCGGTCGCGGATGTCATCCACCACATTGCAGAGCAGATAGAGGGGCTTGCCGTTGGAGCGGACAATGACAAAGTCCTCGATATCGGCATAGCGGCGCTCGATGCGGCCCAGCACCTTGTCGTCATAGCTGACCACGCCGGGCTTATCCGGCACTCTGAAGCGGATAACCGCGGGGATGCCCTGCGCCTCCCTGGCCGCGA
>JACQYM010000045.1:0-4712 GCA_016208225.1 Deltaproteobacteria bacterium
AATCGTCTTCCCGAAACATCCATTACTGAAAGGAGCCGACCGTTCGACTCCATCCTTCGAATCCGGCTCTACCTTTAGAAGGAAATAGTATGTTTTTGCAACTCCATAAGTCAGTCCCCCATGACAAATGCGGGGTCTGCGGCATTTCCGACCATCCCGAGGCCGCCAAGCTAACCTATTTCAGCCTTTACGCCCTGCAGCATCGCGGCCAGAAAGGCGCCGGACTGATCAGTCATAACGGCAACCGGACCATGGCGTACAAAGGGGTCGGCCTGGTCCCCGAGATCTTTACCGAAGAAAATCTTCTTTCTCTCAAAGGGGATACTGCCCTGGGCCATGTTCTGGGCACGGACTCCGAAAATGTTTCCATGGCAGACATCCAGCCCTTCACCGCAAGTCATCGGGGGCGCGCAATTTCAGTGGCCCACAACGGCAGCATCACTAACATTCAGGCTTTGCAAAACGAAATCGCGATGGATGGCGCTATCTTTCACTCCGGCATCGACAGCGAGGTGGTTGTCCATCTTCTGGCCCGGTGCGGTGATCTGAGTCTCGACGCGGCGCTCCTGTCCGTTTTTACCGGAATCAAAGGCGCCTTTTCCATGCTTCTGATGGTCGACGATACCCTGATCGCTGTCCGCGATCCCCACGGTTTTCGCCCGCTATGCCTTGGACGTTTGCCGGAAGGGGGGTATGTCGTGGCCTCGGAAACCTGCGCTCTTGATCTGATCGAGGCCCAATATCTGCGGGAAATCGAGCCGGGGGAAATCCTGATGATCGACGCTGACGGTCCCCGCTCCGTTTACCTTACCCGCGCACATTCGCGATTCTGTGTCTTCGAACAGGTTTATTTCGCCAGGCCGGACAGCACCATCTTCGGCATAGATGTCTATCAGAGCAGGAAACGGATGGGAGAGGCCCTTGCCCGCGAATGCAGGGTGGATGCCGACATGGTCATACCCTTTCCGGACTCGGGCACCTTCGCCGCGCTCGGTTATGCCCAGGCCACCCGCATTCCCTTTGAAATGGGACTCATCCGCAACCATTATATCGGCCGGACGTTTCTGCCATCCGCCCGCACCGACCGCGACCTGGCCGTCCGAGTGAAACTGAACCCGGTCCGTTCGCTGTTACATGGTAAGCGGGTGGTCATTGTCGATGATTCGGCCATCAGCGGCGCAACGGTGGCAAGCAAGGTACGAGCGTTGCGCAAGGCGGGGGCGCTGGGAGTGCATCTGCTGGTGAGCTGCCCTCCCATCCGTTTTCCCTGCGACTACGGCATCCATTTCCCGGCCAGCGACAAGCTGCTCGCCACGGGGAAATCCGCCGATCGGATCCGTGATGAACTCGGGCTGGATACCCTGCACTACCTGAGCCTGGAAGGACTGCTCATGGCGGCCGGAGGTGGGGAAAGCTCATACTGCACTGCCTGCATGGATTCCAATAGCCCGTTGGCGCACGGTACGGAAATGGCGTAATCCCCCAAAGGGTGATGGTCTTATAAAAAGTCGTTGTAGAACCGGGTTCACCACACAAAATCAAAACCTCCAACGCAATAACCGTCGACTGAGGGGCTTTTTGCGAAGCTGACAAAGGATATAACAGAATTTTTTTCTTAACCGCCAATCACGGCGGACTTTAACAAGGAGTATTGAATGTATAAAAAAGTAACTATCGAACTGGGCGGCAGACCATTGACCGTCGAAACCGGCCGCCTGGCGAAGCAAGCAAGCGGTTCCGCCCTCGTCACTTACGGCGAGACGGTCGTGCTGGTGACCGCCACCGCCGCTCCCGAAGCCAAGGCCGACATCGACTTTCTGCCCTTGACTGTGGAATATCAGGAACGTTTCTACTCGGTGGGCAGGATTCCGGGAAGTTTCTTCCGGCGCGAAATCGGCCGGCCGACCGAGAAGGAAACCCTGACCTGCCGTCTCATCGACCGTCCGCTCCGGCCGCTCTTTGCCTCAGGCTACGCCAACGAGACCTAGGTCATTGCCTCCGTGCTCTCGGCCGACAAGGAGAACGATCCTGACCTGCTTGCCATGCTCGGCGCCTCCTGTGCCCTTGAACTTTCCCATATCCCTTTTCTCGGCCCGATTGCAGGCGTCAGGGTCGGTTTTGTCGACGGCGGGTATGTTCTCAATCCCACCCCGGACCAGATGCAAAATTCCAGTCTCGATCTGATTGTCGCCGGCTCCAGAAAGGCGGTCGTCATGGTGGAAGGCGGGGCCGACAGCCTGAGCGAGGAGCTGGTTCTCGACGGCATTTTTTTCGGCCACCAGGCCCTGCAGCCGCTGCTCGATCTCCAGGAGGAACTGCGCGCCGCCGCGGGCAAACCAAAAATGCCGGTTGCCCCCAAGCCGGTGAACGAGTCCCTCGGAAAAAGGGTGGAACAACTGGCCTTCGGCCTTATGTGCCGGGCGATTTCCACGGCGGACAAGAGCGAACGGCAAACTCTGGTCCAGAACCTGGAACCAATGGTCATTGAGGCCCTGGCGGCGGAATCACCCGAATGGCCGCAAGCCGAGATCAAAACCGCCCTCAAGGAACTCAAAAAGCGGATGATGCGCGACCGGATCGTCAAGGAAACAGCGCGCATCGACGGCAGGCGCATGGACGAGATCCGGCCGATCGAGAGCGAAGTGGCGGTCTTGCCGCGCGTTCATGGTTCGGCTCTCTTCACCCGAGGGGAAACCCAGGTCATCGTCACCGCCACCCTGGGGAGCGGCGAGGACGAGCAGCGGGTCGAGTCGCTGGACGGCATGGCCTTCAATCCCTTCATGCTGCATTACAATTTTCCGCCCTACTGTGTCGGCGAAGTGCGCTTCCTGCGCGGCCCCAGCCGCCGGGACATCGGCCACGGCGCCTTGGCGGCCCGGGCCATTCGGGCGGTGTTGCCGGACCGGGAAACCTTCCCCTACACCCTGCGCATCGTCTCCGAGGTCACCGAATCCAACGGCTCCTCCTCCATGGCCACGGTGTGCGGCGCCAGCATGGCGCTGATGGATGCCGGTGTGCCGATCAAAAAACCGGTGGCCGGCGTGGCCATGGGACTGATCAAGGATAAAGACACCGTCATTGTTCTTTCCGATATCCTCGGCGACGAGGACCATCTCGGCGACATGGATTTCAAGGTCTGCGGCACCGACGAAGGGGTCACCGCCCTGCAGATGGACATCAAGATCGAGGGCGTCTCCAGGGAGATCATGGGCAGTGCTCTGGAGCAGGCCAAGGCCGGCCGGCTTCATATTCTCGGCAAAATGCGGGAGGCCATCGCCGCGCCCCGGGCCGAGCTACCGGCCCATGCCCCCAAGCTTTTCTTCCTGCAGATCAATCCGGATAAAATCCGCGATCTGATCGGCCCGGGAGGCAAGATGATCAAGGGATTGAGCGCCGAATTCGGCGTTAAGATCGATGTGGAGGATTCCGGCAAGGTCAGCGTCTTCGCGCCGGACGGCTCGACCGGCGCGGCCGTGACCGAGCGGATCAGGGCCGTCACCGAAGAGGCGGAAATCGGCAGAGTGTATACCGGCACCGTGCAGAAGATCGTCGATTTCGGCGCCTTTGTCGAAATCCTGCCCGGCACCGACGGCCTGGTGCACATCTCGGAACTGGCCAACCAGAGGGTGGAACAGGTCACCGATATTCTGCATGAAGGCGAAACCGTCACCGTCAAGGTGCTCGACATCGATCCGCGCGGCAAGATCAGGCTGAGCATGAAGGCTGTGTCCATCGAGGAAGAAGGCGCATAACATTGTGATGGCCATGCAAGGTTGCGGCCCGGACGCCGCTTGTATCGAAGAAGCGCATTGCCGTTGCATTGTGTGCGAAAAATATGCCGCCCGGTTTTTTGTGCATGTGAATGGTGTCAGCTACCTGCGCTGCCCGATTTGCCGGACGATTTATTTAAACCCGACGCAACGGTTGCCACCCGGGGAAGAATTCGCCCGTTATTGTCAGCACCGGAACAATTCCCATGACGCGGGTTATCGCCGTAAGGGCCTGGATTTCGGCTGTGGTCCAGGGCCGGCGCTGGCCTGCATGCTTCGCGAGGCCGGACACCGGATGCGTTTGTTCGACCTGTATTTTTTCCCTGATCCGGAACCTCTTGAGGATATATACGACTTTATTACCTGTACGGAAACCATCGAGCATCTCCACCAGCCTGCCGAAACCTTTGCCCTTTTTGACCAGATGCTGAGACCTGGCGGATGGCTGGCGGTGATGACCTGTTTTTTAACTGATGAGAATCGTTTTCCCTCCTGGCATTACCGCCGCGACCCGACACATGTGGTGTTTTATCGCGCCGCGACACTGCGGCACATTGCCGGTCGATTCGGGTGGAGTTGCGAAATTCCGGTCAAGGATGTCGCCTTGATGCAGAAACCGCATGCCCAGGACACGAATGCCTGGTGCAGGCAACAACTGAAAAATTGCATATAGTCATGATTATGGAAAAGTCACCTTACACATCACGCGGCAAAGAAATCTCCCGCCGCCGCACCTTCGGCATCATCAGCCATCCGGACGCCGGCAAGACGACGCTTACCGAAAAGCTACTGCTCTTCGGCGGCGCCATCCAGGTGGCCGGTTCGGTCAAGGCCCGCAAGTCCAGCCGCCATGCCACCAGCGACTGGATGGCCATCGAGCGGGAGCGCGGCATCTCGGTCACCAGCTCGGTGATGCAATTCGACTATGGCGATTACGAGATC
>JACQYM010000045.1:4754-8468 GCA_016208225.1 Deltaproteobacteria bacterium
CGAGATCAACCTGCTGGACACCCCCGGCCACCAGGATTTTTCCGAAGACACCTACCGGGTGCTGACCGCCGTGGACAGCGCGGTGATGGTGATCGACAGCGTCAAGGGCGTCGAGACCCAGACCCGCAAGCTGATGGAGGTCTGCCGGATGCGCAACACCCCGATTCTGACCTTTGTCAACAAACTCGACCGCGAGGGGATGTACCCCCTCGATATCCTGGCCGATATCGAAGAGACCCTGCAGATCGAATGCGCGCCTCTCTCCTGGCCCATCGGCATGGGCAAACGCTTCAAGGGAACCTATAATCTCTACCGCCGGGAGCTGACTCTTTTTACCCCCGGCCAGGAGCGTTTGCACGGCGACGCCGTTACCATCCGCGATCTGGACGATCCGCGACTAGATGAAATCCTTGACAGCCAGGCCGGCGAACTGCGCGAGGACGTGGCCCTGCTGGAAGGCGCGGCCAGCCCCTTCGACCTGACGGACTTTCTCAAGGGCAGCCAGACCCCGGTTTTCTTCGGCAGCGCCATCAACAACTTCGGGGTGCGCGAGCTGCTCGACACCTTTGTGGAGATCGCCCCGGCGCCGCTGCCGCGCCCCACCACGACCCGCACGGTTTTTCCGGAAGAGGAGAGTTTTTCCGGCTTCGTTTTCAAGATCCAGGCCAACATGGACCCGGCCCACCGCGACCGCATCGCCTTTCTGCGCGTCTGCTCCGGCCGCTTCCAGCGGGGCATGAAGGTACGCCACCACCGCATCGGCAAGGACATCCTGATCGCCAACCCGATTATCTTCATGGCCCCGGACCGGGCCTTTGCCGAAGAGGCCTGGCCCGGCGACATCATCGGCATCCACAACCACGGCACGATCAAGATCGGCGACACTTTTTCCGAAAAGGAACCGCTCGTCTTCACCGGCATTCCAAGCTTCGCGCCCGAGCATTTTCGCCGGGTGCGGCTGAAATCGCCGCTCAAGGCCAAGCAGCTCCAGAAGGGTCTTACCCAGTTGGTGGAAGAGGGCGCGGTGCAGCTCTTCCGGCCGCTTTTGGGCAATGATTTCATCCTGGGCGCGGTCGGGGTCCTGCAATTCGACGTGACCATGGCCCGGCTCAAGGCCGAATACGGTGTGGAGGCCATTTATGAACCGGTCGATTACGCCGCCGCCCGCTGGGTGAACTGTAACGACAAAAAACGCCTAGCCGCTTTCGAAAAAGCCAATCAGGCCAACCTGGCGCTGGACGCGGAGGGCAACCTGACCTATTTGGCCAGCAGCGACTGGTGGCTCAGGTTGACAGCGGAAAAGTGGCCGGAGATCACTTTTCTCAAAACCAGAGAATGCAATTGAACTCGATTTTATCATTGGACAGACCATGATCAACAAGACGGAAATGGAAGAAAAGGCCTATCTTGAAGAAACCAAGCGCAAGCTCGATGAGGAACTGGCGCGGATCGATGTCAGGGTATGGGATTACACTCGGGAAATCCGGGAGCAGAAGACCTACCTGTGGGAACACCGGTCGGACATGGATCACATTGAGAAGATGACGGCGCGACAGTCCGCGGATCAGATGGTCCGCAGCAACGAAGGCGTGATCGCCCACGAAAATCGCCTGCGGAAACTCAGGCAGTCGCCCTATTTCGGCCGTTTCGATTTTGTCCCAAAAGGAGTAAAAACCCGGGCGCTGCCGGTTTATATCGGCCTGCACTCCTTTATTGATGAAGTGGAAAAGAAGAATGTCGTTTTCGATTGGCGGGCGCCGATTTCGACCATGTTTTACGATTACGAACTTGGCGAGGCGCGATATACTTCCCCATCCGGCGACGTTTCGGGGGAGATCCTGGTAAAACGCCAGTATCGGATCCGGCGCGGGAAGATGGAATTCATGCTGGAGAGCGGGCTCAATATCCTGGATGATGTTTTACAGGAGGAACTTAGCCGGGCTTCCGACGACAAGATGAAAACCATCGTCGCCACCATCCAGCGCGACCAGAACGCCATCATCCGCAACGAAGACGCGCAGGTTCTGATCATCCAGGGGGTGGCCGGTTCCGGCAAAACGTCCATCGCCCTGCACCGGATAGCTTTCATGCTGTACCGGTTCAAGGAAACCCTGACCGCCAAGGATATCCTGATCATCTCGCCCAACAAGGTCTTTGCCGATTTTATTGCCAATGTGCTTCCGGAGCTCGGCGAGGAACAGATTGCCGAAAAGGAAATGGAGACCCTTGCAGGCGAATTGCTGGAATCCAAATTCACCTTCCAGACATCGTTCGAGCAGTCAACCCTGCTGCTGGAAAACGACGACGCGGAAATGCGCCGCCGCATCCGGGAAAAGTCCTCGCACGATTTTCTCAAGTTGCTCGACAAGTACATCGAGCATGTCGAAAACACCCGTTTTATTCCGGCGGACTTGCGGATCGGCGGCAGCCTGTTCCGGGCCCCATTCATCGCCCAGGCGTACAATACACGGCGCGGCCGCCCTGGCTCCGAGCGGCTGACCTGGGTGGCGCAGGTCATCGCGCACGACCTCTGGCTCAAAAACGGCTACGAAATTACCGCCAAGGAAAGGGCCGAACTGAAGGCGTCATTGCGGAAGATGCATCGGTCCGCCACGCTGCGCACCCTCTACAGGGAATTTTTCGCCTGGCTGGGAAAGCCGGAGCTGTTCAAACCCGTCCGTAACTCAAAACTGGAATTCTCAGACGTCTTCCCCCTCATCTACCTGAAAATGCGGCTGGAAGGGATGGACAATCGGTATAAGGATGTCAGGCATCTGCTTATCGATGAAATGCAGGACTATTCGCCTGTGCAGTACGCCGTTATTGCCAAGCTGTTTCCTTGCGGAAAAACGATCCTGGGCGACGCGAACCAGTCGGTCAACCCATACAGCGCTTCGACCTCCGAGAGCATCCACCGCGTTTTCAGGCAGGCCGAGTGCGTCAAACTGTGCAAAAGCTACCGTTCAAGCTATGAAATTACCCGATTCGCGCAATCCATTTCCCCCGACGCCGATCTTGTCGCCATCGAGCGCCACGGCGACGAGCCCCTGCTTGTGGCCTGCAAGGACAGGCATGACGAGATCAACCGGATTCGGCAGGCAATCGCGGAATTCGAAACGCTTGCCTACCAAACCATGGGCATCATCTGCAAGACCCAGAAACAGGCGGCGCACCTGCACCGGGCCGTCCGTGAAGAGGTGCCCGGGACGCATCTGCTGACCGCGCAAAGCACTTCCTTCCAGCAGGGGGTGGTGATCTGCACCGCGCATCTGGCCAAGGGCCTCGAATTCGATCTGGTCCACGTGGCCGGCATCTCCGACGACAATTACGCCACCGCGATGGACCGGAATCTGCTCTATGTCGCCTGCACTCGTGCCATGCATAAACTCACCTTGAGTTATGTCGGCACGGTCTCGCGGCTCATCAACAATCAGAAAGGGAGTGAAAACCATGACCGCTAAACACCTCAAATTCGATCAGGACGTGAGAAGCGCCATCCTCAACGGCATCAATATACTTGCCGATGCCGTCAAGGTAACCCTTGGCCCCAAGGGCCGTAATGTCATCATTGAAAAATCCTTCGGCGCGCCGCTCATTACCAAGGACGGGGTCACCGTTGCCAAGGCGATCGAGTTAGCCGACAGGTTCGAAAACATGGGTGCCCAGCTGGTGAAGGAAGTGGCCTCCAAGACCTCGGACGAGACTGGTGATGGA
>JACQYM010000046.1 GCA_016208225.1 Deltaproteobacteria bacterium
GGTTACTGCCATAAAATCCAGAGGACAGGAGGTTGGTTCGCTTGAGGTTTGTTACACCCGGCAGGTGGCTGGATACCCCGTGATGGTGTTTCAGGAAGAGGAGCATGCCCTGCTCCATGAGATTGCCGAAAAGATGGGACGGGCGATTGACCGGCAGCGCGCCGAAGAGGAACTGCGTCATCATTTCGCCAACCTTGAAGAGACGGTCCGGCTCCGCACCAGGGAACTCCATGAGACCCAGGCCGCCATGGAATCCGTCTTTCAGAGCATTCCGGACAGCATCCTGTCCGTGAATGAGGAAATGGTCGTGACGCACACCAATGACAAATGCAGGCAGATTCTGGATGTGACGCTCGGCAAAGTCTTTCCGGCCGGCGGATCAAAATTCCAGGATGAATGCCGCACCGTTCTGCAAAACACCCTCACCGCCCGGGAAGCGATCACGGACTACAGAATCGAGATCCGGGAAGCAGAGCAGATCAGTCAGGTCGTGCTGGTCGGCACTTCCCTGCTGAAGGATGAATTGCATCGAACCACCGGGGCATTGCTCATCATCCACGACATTACCCGCCTGGCGAATCTCGAAAGTCAACTGCTGGAGCGGCGGCGTTTCCGGCGGATGGTGGGCAAGTGTCCTCAGTTGCAGGCGATTTACAATAATGTCCGCAAGCTGGCATCGGTCGACACGACGGTGCTCATCACCGGGGAGTCCGGCACCGGCAAGGAACTTCTGGTGGAGACCCTGCATGCGAGCAGCAACCGTGCCGCCAAGCCGCTGATCAGGCTCAACCGCCGCTCTCGTGCTGGAGATTGAATTCTTTGATCTTGTTGTAGAGGGTGGCACGGCTCATTTTCAATATCCTGGCGGTTTTTGCCTTATTGCCGCCGGTCTGCCGCAGGGCGTTGATCAGGGCCTCGCGGGTATTACCGGTTAAAGGTGATGGTGATTCATCTGCCGCCGCTCAGGGAACGAAAAGAAGACATTCCGTTTCTGATCGATCATTTCCTCGGCTTTTTCAATAAGAAATTCAACAGATCAATTGCCGGCATAGCCAAAGAGGTCCTCGACATCCTGATGAATTATGACTGGCCCGGCAATATCAGGGAACTGAAGCATGTGCTGGAGCATGCCATTCTCCTCTCTTCCGGCAACGAGTTGAAGCCTGAACACCTGCCAAAGGATCTCTCTGGCACCGATGCGACCCCGGCGCAGGACAGGCAGCCGGCCCGTGTCCTGACCCGCGAGGCCCTGATCAACGCCCTGCGGCAGACCGGCGGCAATAAGGCAAAAACCGCCAGGATATTGAAAATGAGCCGTGCCACCCTCTACAACAAGATCAAAGAATTCAATCTCCAGCACGAGAGCGGCGGTTGAGCCAGGATTGTTGTTCGCCGGCTGCTCCCGGCATGACAAACGTTTAATTTGGACACTTGTGTTCCGGCGAAACTGTCCAAATTAAACACTTTATCAGTTACGTTCTCCATGTCCCCTTGCCCAGCAATCAATTGCCATCATTCTGTTTTCATTATCTTAATTACTGATAGTTGGAGCGCACAGGGAAGGTGGCACGTCTTTTGTAGATTAAGTTGCCACAGAGTAGGAGAAATTTTATAGGGAGGAGTCGATGATCTCAGAGAATATTGACCGGAACATCTATGAAGAGGTGATCAGGTCAGCCCGCCCCGTCCTGCTCTGTTTTTTTACCAGCACCATTTTCCACAGCGAACTCGTCGGCCTGGTTCAGGAACTCAGCCGCCAGTACGAATCCATCCGGTTTTGTGTCGTGCCGGAAGAGGACCATGAATTCTTTTTTGAAAAATTTCATTTCGGGGGTACCCCCATTTTCATCTTTCTCGCGCACGGCATTGAAAAGGGAAGATTGCTGGGGAGCGTATCCGCTGACAGGCTTCGCGCTTTTGTGGAAAGAAATATCCGTGAACCCCATGAAAAACAAAGCAGCAGGCCGGCATCGGTGAAGAGTCCGGATGGCTGAAGATACAACCTGAAACAGGAGGACATGCAGTGGAAAAAAAAACGCTTTCAAGTACGTGCCGGGAGGACGGCTCCATTCTCATCAGCAGCGGCGAGCGGCTGACGATCGAGAATGCCGCCGCCTTTGTCGCGTGTCTCCGCGATGCCCTGGCCTGCTCCCCATGCGTGGCCGTGGCATTCGATGCCGATGTCGAAGTGGATGTCACCACCCTGCAGGTTCTCTGCTCGGCCTGTAAAACAGCGGCGGCGGAGGGCAAAACCCTTACCCATCATGGTCCCGGCGCCGAGTCGCTGCACCGCCTGATCGTCTCTGCCGGGGCGGAACGTCTCGGTCACTGCCGGCATAACAACAATAATCCCTGCATCTGGTTCAGCGGGATAAATCAATGACAAGATAGAAAATTAACCACAGCGAGCAGAGAGTTCCACAGCGATAACCATCTGTGAATAAATATATTTCTCTGTGATCTCCGTGTGCTCTGTGGTGAACAGACTTTTTACGGGTTCATCAAATTCAATTATCTCCGGGATCAAGGATTTCAACATGATGGATACAGCCACCGCAACGTACAGGGAAGAGGCCGCCGAACTGCTGGCCGAACTGGAGACGTCGCTTCTCGAACTGGAAGAAAGGCCGGATGACATCGACCTGATCAACAGGGTGTTCCGGGCCATGCACACGATAAAAGGCTCGGGTTCCATGTTCGGTTTCGATGAGATCGCCGCCTTTACCCACGAGGTGGAAACGGTGTTCGATATGGTCCGCAACGGCAGGATGGTCGTCACCAGGCGGCTGCTTGATCTGACGCTCAAATCCCGCGACCATATTACCGCCCTTCTCGAAGCTTCAGCATCCGGCGAGGTGATCAACAAGGCTGCGGGCGATGCGATTATCGCCAGCCTGCACCAGTTGACCGCGCAGGAACCGGCGGCAGCACCGGCCTGTTCACGCCCCGACCCGGCATCCGCGCCGGCGGCAGGTGACAGCGCGAAGGAATATAAGACCTGGCGCATCCGTTTCCGGCCCCGGCAAGAGGTGCTGATGCGCGGCACGAACCCGATCACACTGCTTCATGAACTGCGCGAACTCGGCACCTGCCGGGTTGTGGCCCAGTTCGACGATGTCCCGCTGCTCGCCGATATGAATGGCGAGCACTTATACATGTACTGGGACATCATCCTGACCTGTAACTGCGGCCTGGCGGCGATCAAGGACGTGTTCATCTTCGTTGAGGAGGATTGCGAACTCAAGATCGAATTGATCGACAGTGAAAACTGTGACGACGTGAATGGTGATGATCCCGGCTACAAGAAGCTGGGCGAGATCCTCATCGAGCGCGGCGACCTCTCGGCCGAGGACATCCAGAAGGCCTTGCGATTGCAGAAGCGGCTGGGTGAACTGCTGATCGACCAGGGGATCGTCTCGCCGGAAAAGGTGCAATCCGCCCTGGCCGAGCAGGAGCATGTCAAAACCAATCGCGAGCAGCGCACCTCGCCTCCCGCCAAGGATACGGCCAGCATCCGGGTGCCGGCGGAGAAACTTGACCAGCTGGTGAATCTGGTCGGCGAGATGGTAACGGTGCAGGCCCATCTCACCCAGGTGGCCAATGCCGTGCGTAACCCCGTCTTTATGAATATCGCCGAAGAGGTGGAACGGTTGACCAACGAACTGCGGGAAACCACCCTCAACATCCGCATGCTGCCCATCGGCACCACCTTCAGCAAGTTCAAGCGTCTGGTGCGTGATCTTTCCCGGGAACTGGGCAAGGAGATCGAGATGGAAACCTTTGGAGCTGACACCGAGCTGGACAAGACCGTTATTGAAAAATTGAACGAGCCGCTGGTCCATATCATCAGAAACAGCATCGATCACGGCATCGAGCCGCCGGCTGTCCGGGTCGCCGCCGGCAAGCCCGCGGTCGGCACGGTGCAGCTGGGGGCCGAGCATTCTGGCGATTCGGTGCTGATCACCATCCGTGATGACGGCGCCGGCCTTGACCGGGAGGCGATCCGCGCCAAGGCCGTTGACAAGGGACTGATTGCCGCCACTGACGAACTCAGTGATGCGGAGATCTTCGACCAGATCTTTGCCCCAGGTTTTTCCATGGCCGCCACGGTGACCAGCGTTTCGGGCCGCGGAGTCGGCATGGATGTGGTCAAGCGCGGCATCGAAGGATTGCGCGGATCGATCGCCATTGACAGCCGGCAGGGGCAGGGCACGGCCATCACCCTGAAGCTGCCGCTGACCCTTGCCATCATCGAGAGTCTGCTGGTGAGGATCGGCGACAGCCATTTCGTCCTGCCGCTGACCACGGTCGAGGAGTGCATCGCCCTGACCAGGGCGGATGTCGCGGCGGCCCACGGCCGCAATCTGGCCAGGGTGCGGGGAAAGGTGACGCCCTACATCTCACTGCGCGAACAGTTCGCCATAGGCGGCAGGCGGCCCGATATCGAACAGATTGTCATCGTATCGGTGCATGGCCACAGCATCGGCTTTGTGGTGGACTTTGTGGTCGGCGAACATCAGACCGTCATCAAGCCGCTGGGCCGCATGTATCAGGATGTCAAGGGAATCTCCGGCGCCACCATTCTCGGCGACGGCTCCGTGGCCCTGATTCTCGATCTCGTCGTCCTGGCCCGGACCGCGGAAACCGCTGAACATGATCAATTCCGCTCACGGTGAGAAGCAATGGCCTTCAGCTTCTTTTTCCGTGATCTGCCGGTGCTCGAGTATGCCGTGGAGCAGACCATTGCCCTGGCCATGGGCCGCATGCGGATCAAGGTGTGGGATACCGGCTGCGCCCTGGGCCAGGAACCATAACTTCGGCGATATCGTCCGGCAGGCGACTTACAAGTATGAGGAACTGCAGCGCATCCCGGCGGAGATCTTCACCAAGTATTTCGTCCCCGCGGGCAATGACCGCTACCAGGTGTGCGGCAAGGTGCGGTCACGGGTCTTTTTCCAGTACCACGACCTGCTCTCTCTGCAGCCCATCGGCACTGATTACGCCCTGGTGGTCTGTAAGAACGTTCTGCTCCATTTTCAGTACGGGGAACGCATCAAGGTGATCAGGATGTATCACCAGGCCCTGGGTCCGGGGGGGTATCTCGCCCTGGAGAATACCCAGAAGCTGCCTGTTGAGATCACCCATCTCTTCGAACAGGTGGTGCCGGATGCCCAATTGTACAGGAAATTGTAGGGATATGATGCAACAGCCGGCAGGCGGCGCAGGAAGGCCGAGGGCCAGGACTGCTCGAAATCACTGCAGTGCAGACAACAGATACTTTACGAAAGAAAAGCAGACTTTGCAGCTTAGGAGCCGTTACGAAACAACTTGGACAATTCAGACCATTCCCTTTACGGCTCCTTATGCCGTTATGGTTATCGGAATGACCTTGTTATTTCTTACAACGGCTTAATTCAAACTGGATTTTGGAGGAAGAAGGTCATGAAGTGGATTGACAACATGAGCATGAGAGGAAAGCTGATGACCGGGTTCAGCCTGGTTGTTGCCGTGGCCGTGGCAATTGGCGTGCTCGGCATGAGAAGCATCAACATCATCGAAATGGAAGATGTGAAACTGTACGAAAAGGTGACGGTGCCGCTGGGTGATTTGGCGGATATGTCGGTTGCTTTCCAGCGGGTAAGGATCAACCTGCGGCAGGCAGTGCAGGAGACAGACCCGCAGGAGCAGAGAAACAATCTGGATACCATCACCAAGCTGCGCCAGATTATCAGCGAAAAGGCGGATGCTTTCGAAAAAACCATCCTGACCGAGGAAGGTCGCAAGCTTTTCGCCGACTTCAATGCCAGCCGGGAGGTTTACGGCAGGATCATTGACCAGGCTCTCAGTCTGGATGCGGCGGGAAAGGACAATGAGGCCCTTGCCCTGCTGGATGGCGAGGGGAAAAAAGCGGCTTTTGCCGAACAGGAGGTTCTGGATAAGTTGATGGAATCAAAAACCGACCAGGCGAAAATGACCGCCGAGAGCAATGCGGTAATTGCCGTTAATGCAAATCGGACCATGATCATTTTCATGGTGACCGGCGCTGCCACTCGGGCTCTTCATCACCCGTATCGTGCTCCGCCAGTTGGGCGCCGATCCGAAACAGGTCGGTGAAATTGCCAATCTGGTGGCGGTGGGCGATCTCTCCCGCGAGATTACCCTGAATTCGGGCGATACCACGAGCGTCATGGCTGCCATGAAGAAAATGGTCGACACGATCCGTGCCCTGGCGACTGATGCCAATATGCTGGCCACGGCGGCGGTGGAAGGCAAGCTCGCCACCCGGGCCGACGTCTCGAAACACCAGGGCGACTTCCGGAAGATCGTGGCCGGGGTCAACGACACCCTGGATGCCGTCATCGGCCCCTTGAACGTGGCGGCCGAATACGTGGACCGGATTTCCAAGGGTGATATCCCGCCCAAAATCACCGACACCTACAAGGGTGATTTCAACGAGATCAAGAACAATCTGAACCAGTGTATCGATGCGGTCCTATCTCTGGTCGGTGACGCCAACATGCTGGCCATGGCGGCAGTGGAAGGCAAGCTCGCCACCCGGGCCAATGCCTCGAAACACCAGGGCGACTTCCAGAAAATAGTCGCCGGGTTCAACGACACCCTGGACGCCGTCATCGGGCCATTGAATGTGGCGGCCGAATACGTTGACCGGATTTCCAAGGGCGACATCCCGCCGGCCATCACCGATACCTACAACGGCGATTTTAATGAAATCAAGAATAACCTCAACAACATGGTCAGGATGATGAAGGATCTGCTCGGCCAGACCGATATCCTCATCCGGGCCGCGGCCGACGGCGAACTCGACAAACGCGCCGACGCCTCTCTCTTTGTCGGCGGCTGGAACCAGCTGGTCAAAGGGGTCAACGATACCGTGACCAATATCGTCAACCCGCTGATGGTCACCGCCGACTATGTGGACAAAGTTGCCAAGGGCATTATCCCGCCGATCATCACCGATACTTACAAGGGCCAGTACAATGTCATCAAGGGCAACCTCAATGCCATGGTCAAGATGATGAATGACCTGCTGGCCCAGACCGACATCATCATCCGGGCCGCGGCAGACGGTGAACTCGACAAACGCGCCGACGCCTCTCTCTTTGTCGGCGGCTGGAACCAACTGGTCAAAGGGGTCAACGACACCGTGACCAATATCGTCAACCCGCTGATGGTCACCTCCGACTACGTTGACAAAGTTTCCAAGGGCGACATGCCGAAGGTGATCACCGATGCCTATAAAGGCCAGTATAATCAGATTAAAAACAATCTGAACGTCCTGATCGAAGCAACCAACAATATCACCGCCAACGCCAAACAGGTGGCCCAGGGCAACTTGACGGTCAAACTCAATAAGCGGGGTGACAACGATGAACTGATGGAGTCCCTGTCCGCCATGGTCGCCAAACTGAAAGAGGTGGTGATGGATGTGCAGACGGCAGCCGAAAACGTTGCCGCCGGTGGCCAGGAGCTGTCCGCCACGGCCCAACACATGTCACAGGGCGCTGCGGAACAGGCGGCCAGCGCCGAGGAGGTCTCCTCCAGCATGGAGCAGATGGCCGCCAACATCCGGCAGAACACCGACAATGCCATGCAGACCGAAAAGATCGCGGTCAAAAGCGCCTCGGATGCCAATCAGGGCGGCAAGGCGGTGACCGAAACCGTGGCCGCCATGAAACAGATCGCCACCAAGATCTCCATCATCGAGGAGATCGCCCGGCAGACCAACCTGCTGGCATTAAACGCCGCCATCGAGGCGGCCCGGGCCGGGGAGCACGGCAAGGGTTTTGCTGTGGTGGCTTCCGAGGTCAGAAAGCTGGCGGAACGGAGCCAGTCCGCTGCCGGCGAGATCAGCGAACTGTCGACCAACAGCGTGGCCATTGCCGAGCAGGCGGGCGAGATGCTGAACAGGATGCTGCCGGACATCCAGAAGACCGCCGAACTGGTGCAGGAGATCAACGCCTCGAGCAAGGAGCAGGACGCCGGGGCGGAACAGATCAACAAGGCCATCCAGCAGCTGGACCAGGTCATTCAGCAGAATGCCTCGTCGGCCGAGGAGATGGCCTCCACCACCGAGGAGCTGTCCAGCCAGGCCGAACAGCTCAAAACCACCATCTCCTTCTTCACCCTGGAATCCGGCCGGCGCCAGCAGCAATCAGCCGTGTCCCGCACCAGCGGCGCGGCCAGACAGCTTGCTCTCAGCCACAACCCCGGGACGCATGCGGCCATGCCCAAATTCGCCAAGGCGGACAAGAAACGGGAAGCCGTCCACCTCGACATGGGCGTGCAAGGTGGTACTGACCATCTTGATGATGAGTTTGAAAAATATTAATTCATATTTTCATGAAGCCTCGGGGCTTCAGTCTGCTGCCTGAAGCCCTGGAACTATAAAAGAGGAATATGCCATGGCTGTAACCGAAATTACGGAAACTGTGCAGTATCTGACCTTCAAGTTGGCGGAAGAAGTCTTTGCCCTTGATGTGGGCAGGGCAAGGGAAATACTGGAATTCACCTCAATTACCAAGGTGCCGCGGATGCCGGCCTTCATGCGGGGAGTCATCAACCTGCGCGGCGGTGTGGTGCCGGTCATCGACCTGCGCCTCAATTTCGGCATGGAAGGCACGGCAAAGACCATCAGCACCTGCGTCATCGTCGCGGAGGTGAAGCTGGGTGACGAGGTGATCGTCCTCGGGGTGCTGGCCGATTCGGTGCAGGAGGTGGTGGAAATGGAGCCGGACCACATCGAACCGGCGCCCCATATCGGCACCAGGCTCAATACCGATTTCATCAAGGGGATGGGGAAAATCGACAATGAGTTCGTGATGATCCTCGATATCGACAAGGTATTTTCTTCCGATGATCTGGTATCGGTCCAGGGGACTGCAGTTAGCCAGTAGGGCAGCTGTAGCCGAAAAACCGGCCCGACCGAAATGAAGTGTGTGCGTAAGAGAGTCCCATAACCAACATCAGCCATAGGAGGTGCATCCATGCACTGGTTCCACAGCTTCAAACTTCGGACGAAATTGCTGGCAGGGTTCATCATGGTGGCAGTGGTCGCGGTCGCCATCGGCTATATCGGCATCACGAAGATCCACGAGGTCGATGATGCGGATACCAGGCTTTACGAGAAGATGACCTTGCCGCTGGCCTATGTCGGTGACATGATCGGTAATTATCAGCGCCTCCGGATCACCATCCGTGATTACATGGCCGCGGACTCCGCCGAAAAACGAGCGACACTTTATGAAGCGATAACGAAACTTTGTGAAGATCAGGCGGCCGTCAATGAAAAATATACCATGACCTTCATCGACGATAATGATCGAAAGAACTTCGCGGAATACCAGGCCAAGCAACAGGCCTATGAGAAATTTCTGGGACCGTTGAAGTCGCTGGTCGAGGCAGGCAAACCTGCGGAGGCAAAGGCCCTGATGGAAGGCGACATGCGGAAGGCCTCGACCGAGTATGGCGCGATGATCCGCAAGCTGCAAGAGTTGAACGTGGAGGCGGCCAAGGCCCAGTCCGACGCCAACACGGTGGTCGCCAACAACGCCTCGCGGGTGATGATGGTCATGATGGTGGCCGGCGGTCTGCTGGCGGTGGGGCTTGGTTTCTTTATCTCCGGCATCGTTCTGGGGCAGCTTGGAGCCGACCCCGCCGAGGTCAAGGAGATCGCCGGCAAGGTGGCGCTGGGGGACGTATCGATGCACATCGACCTGACCGGCAAGAAGCAGGACAGTCTGCTGGCGGCCATGTACAAGATGGTGGAGACCATCAAGTCCCTGGTCAATGACACCGGGATGCTGTCCCAGGCCGCGGTGGAAGGCAAACTCGCCACCCGGGCCGACGCCTCGAAACACCAGGGCGACTTCCGGAAAATCGTGGCCGGGGTCAACGACACACTGGACGCGGTGATCGGGCCGTTGAACGTGGCGGCCGAATACATAGACCGGATTGCCAAAGGCGATATCCCACCCGGAATCAGTGATAATTACAAGGGCGATTTCAACGAGATCAAAAATAACCTCAATCAGTGTATCGAAGCGGTCAATGCCCTGGTCAAGGATGCCAATATGCTGGCCAGGGCGGCGGTGGAAGGCAGGCTCGCCACCCGGGCCGACGCCTCCAAGCATCACGGCGACTTCCAGAAGATCGTGGCCGGGGTCAACGACACCCTGGATGCGGTGATCGGGCCGCTTAATGTGGCGGCCGAACATATCGACCGGATCGCCAAAGGCGATATGCCCAAGGCAATCACCGACACCTATAACGGCGACTTCAACGGCATCAAGAACAATCTGAACATCCTCATCGAGGCAACCAACAGCATTACCGCCAATGCCAAACAGGTGGCCCAGGGCAACTTGACGGTCAAACTCAATAAGCGGAGTGACAACGATGAATTGATGGAGTCCCTGTC